>MGUO01000318.1:10673-14069 GCA_001800015.1 Elusimicrobia bacterium RIFCSPHIGHO2_02_FULL_57_9 | reverse complement strand
AGTCCGCGTAGCCGGCCGGCGCGCCCAGGCCCAGAAAGCTTAGCGCCGCGGCCGTGATCACGATGCGGCCCATGGAGAGCGAGGCGACCACCAGCAAGGGATAGATGCAGTTGGGAATAATGTGCCGGAATAAAATGCGCGCATCCGAGGCTCCCAGGGCGCGCGCCGCTGAGACGAAATCACGCTCTTTGATGGAAAGCACGTCGCCGCGCAAAAGCCGGGCGTAGGAAGGCCAGGAAACGGCCATGACGGAAAGCATGACATTATCCAAACCCGGGCCTCTGACCGAAACGATGACCACGGCCAGGACCAGATCAGGAAAGGCCAGAATAATGTCCGTAAAGCGCATCAGCACCTCATCGATCCAGCCGCCGTAAAAGCCGGCAGCACCCCCCACCAGTATTCCGATGATCAAAGCTATCGCCACCACGGTTATGGCCACGCGAAAGGCCGTGCGCGTGCCCCAGACCATGCCGTAGTAAAGATCGTATTGCTGCTCGGTGGTGCCGAAAATATGTTTTTTGCTGGGCCGAACCGGGTCGGGGCTGTAGCCGTCCTGAGGGATAATAAAGGCATCGCGCGCGTTGGGCGCCGGGGGCGCTAGAAGCGGTGCGCTTACGGCGACGATGAAAAAGAAGCCGATGAGGGAAAATCCCAGCAACGACATGGGCCTTCGGCGCAATTGCTTCCAGATATCGGCGATCATCCTATGCGTATCCTCGGGTCGACCAAGGCGTAAAGCATGTCCGAAACCAGATTGGCCAGGACAAAAAGAAAAGCGGCTAATAGCGTGGAACCCAGAACTCCAGGCACGTCCAATTGCTGGGCGGCGACCACTCCCCAGCGCCCGATGCCGGGAAAGTCGAACACGGTTGAAACGATGACCACGGCCAGGACCAGATCAGGAAAGGCCAGAATAATGTCCGTAAAGCGCATCAGCACCTCATCGATCCAGCCGCCGTAAAAGCCGGCAGCACCCCCCACCAGTATTCCGATGATCAAAGCTATCGCCACCACGGTTATGGCCACGCGAAAGGCCGTGCGCGTGCCCCAGACCATGCCGTAGTAAAGATCGTATTGCTGCTCGGTGGTGCCGAAAATATGTTTTTTGCTGGGCCGAACCGGGTCGGGGCTGTAGCCGTCCTGAGGGATAATAAAGGCATCGCGCGCGTTGGGCGCCGGGGGCGCTAGAAGCGGTGCGCTTACGGCGACGATGAAAAAGAAGCCGATGAGGGAAAATCCCAGCAACGACATGGGCCTTCGGCGCAATTGCTTCCAGATATCGGCGATCATCCTATGCGTATCCTCGGGTCGACCAAGGCGTAAAGCATGTCCGAAACCAGATTGGCCAGGACAAAAAGAAAAGCGGCTAATAGCGTGGAACCCAGAACTCCAGGCACGTCCAATTGCTGGGCGGCGACCACTCCCCAGCGCCCGATGCCGGGAAAGTCGAACACGGTTTCGGTGATGACCACGCCGCCCAGAAGCGTGATGAAGAGCAGGCTTGAAAGCGTGACCACCGGGATCAGGGCGTTTTTAAGCGCGTGCTTCTTGATCACCACGTTTTCAGGCAGGCCTTTGGCCCGGGCCGTGCGCACGTAATCCTTGCCCAGCTCTTCAAGCATGGAGGAACGGGTGATGCGCAGCAAAAGGGCCAGGTCTATGTAGATCAATGTGGCCGCGGGAAGGACGAGATGTTTAAGCACATCGAGAAAGGCTTTCCCTTCCCCGTTCAATAGGCAATCAAGCGTCAACATCCCGGTATAATGCCGGAAGGCCTCGGAATGCACCAGCAAATCCACGTCCAGCGAGTAGCGGCCGGGCGGCAGCCAGTGCAGCTTGCCGTAGAATATCATCAGCAGCAAGAGCCCCAGCACGAAACTGGGCAGGGAATAGCCCGTGATGGCCACGAAGCGCGTCGTATGATCCAGGGCCTTGTCTTTGTAAACGGCCGATAAGGTTCCGAAATAGACGCCGATCAGGAGAATCGGAAAAAAGGCAACCAAGGTCAGCTCGAAGGTGGCCGGCAAAAAAGCGCGCACCGCTTCGGCCACCGGCATCTTAGCCGTCTCGCTGTAGCCCAAATCCCCTTGCGCCAGCTGTTTGACCCAAATCCAGTATTGCACGGGCAGGGGCTTGCGCAGGCCGTATTTCTCGATCACCTGCTCCAAAGCGGCGAGTTGGCGCGGGTCCTTGATGTAGAGCGAGGCCCGCATCTCGGGAGATAGGAATTGCAGCGCGCAGAACAGAAGCGCGGTCACCCCGAACATGACCAAAGGCAGGAATGCCAGGCGCTTGAGAATAAACTTGGCCATTACGCCTCAGCGCTCCTTGTAAATAGGATAGTAGTAGCTGCCGTAGGGCGAGTCCGGGAAGACCGGGTTGTGATACCAGCCCTTGACCCAGTTGCGCTGGGTTCTAAAAGCGACGGAATCCAGAACCACCAAATGAGGCACATCCTCATGCTCTAATTTCTGGATTTCGGCGTAAAGCTGTTTGCGTTTGACGGGGCCGGTTTCGTGATTGGCCTTTTCGATCAGCTTGTCCGCCGCTTCATTCTTGTAATGCTGGGTCAACGGGTAGTCCCCCTTGGAATGCATCAAGGGAAAGGCAAAATTATGAGGATCGGGGTAATCCGCGTTCCAGCCCATGGCGAAGATGGGCAGCTTGGAGGCCTTATAGCCATCCAAGAAACTCGGCCATTCAATAGCGCGCACGTCAACCTTAAACTTGGGGTTGAGGTTTTCCACGTTGCGCTTGATGATCTGGCAGAGGGTTTGGCGCGGGACATTTCCCGTGTTGAAGGATAAGGTGAATTTAAATCCCTTTTCCCAGACCTGTCCCCCCCAGGCTTTTTTGAAATGCGCCTCGGCTTTGGCCATATCCAAGCTGTAAACCGGCTGTTTGGGATTATGTCCCGGCAGGCTTTTGGGGATGGCGCCCGTGGCTTGCGTTCCTTTGCCGCGGTTGACGTCGCGGATATAGCCTTGATAGTCGAAGGAATAGGCAAAGGCCTTGCGCAGGTCCTTATCGTTGAAGAAATCCGCGGGGATGCCTTCGCCGTCAAACTTCCCCGAGCCGATATTGGGATTGGCCACGGGATTGATTTTAAAAGTGAAGAAAACGACCGGGTTCATCTGCAATGTCGGCAAGTCATCAACAATTTGAACCCCGGGAATATTTTGAACCTGGCTCAAAACAGAACGATCGGCGACAACGGCGTCGGCGTCGCCCGCCTGGAGCATGAGCTTGCGCGTATTGAATTCATTGACGCCCTTGACGATCACGCGCTTAAGTTTGGCCGGGGCGCGCCAGTAATGATCATTGCGCAACAGCACGAATTCATGGTTTTTGCGGTCCCAGCGCTCAAGCTTAAACGGGCCGCTTCCGTTTTTC
>MGUO01000318.1:987-10635 GCA_001800015.1 Elusimicrobia bacterium RIFCSPHIGHO2_02_FULL_57_9 | reverse complement strand
CCCGTCCCAGTCGCCGTTTTTAACCGCCCATTGTTTGGGCAGCACCGGCGCCCAGGAGGCCAGGATGCTGAGCAGGGGCGCGTAAGCGGCGGGGAGATTAAGCACCAGATTATTGCCTTCGATTTTTACGGCGCGGTCCGCGTCTTTAAAAGCGTTTAGATTGAGAGTTCCCTTCTCATCGCGCGTAGTCGGGTAGCCGAGCAGGGGCTCCATAAGCAAGGATGAGGGGCCCGCGGAGCGATCCAACAGAATAAAGCGCATAATGGACCAGCGCACGTCTTCCGCGGTCAGCGGGCTGCCGTCATGGAATTTGACCCCTGAGCGTATGGGAACGGTGTATTTTTTCCCGTCGGGTGAGATCAGGCCGTTGGCGCGGCTGGGGACCTTGGCCGCGAGCAGGGGCACCAGCTTCTCGGTAGAGGATTTGTCAAAGAAGAAAAGAGGCTCGTAAATGTTGAGAATCATGCTATGGCTGGCCGTATCATAGGACCAGGCCGGGTCCATGCTGTCCGCGTCGGAAAGGGTTAAATAAGTGTAGGTATCCGGGTTTTTAACCTGCGCGCCGGCCGGGCTTAAGGCAAAAAATTGGGAGGCGAGGACGAACAGGGTGATTATGAGTTTCATGATTCTCCTTTTCGATTTATCCACAAAACTTTTCCGTAAAAGTTTTGTGGATAATTATGATTATTTTAGAATATAAATTTTGATTCGCGAAGCGAATCAAATCGGGGCGAGCGCTTGGTTAAATCGGCATTACGCACTTTTTTTGCCGGCCTTGGAAGCAAGGACCCTGTCTCCTCCCACCAGCAACAGCAGCACCGTCAGCGCGCCGAAGGCCGCAAGCGAGGTTAGGTCGTTTTGAGTCCAGGAGCCGAGAGCGCTGAAGTCCAGGCTCTTGACGAGCGCGGGATTAAGCGACAAGAGCGCGATGGCGATGCCGGCGATAGCGCCTCCGGCGATATAGCCCGAGGAAAACAGCACGCCGGGGCTCATGTCCGATTCGGCGGCGCTCTTTTTGGTCCAGCCGTCCGCAAACCAGCGCGCCACTCCTCCGATAAAGATAGGCGTGGAGGATGCCAGCGGCAAATAGACGCCCACCGCGAAGGGAAGCGAGGGCACCCGGCACAGCTCGAGCACCAAGGCGATGGCCACGCCCAGGAGCACCAGGCCCCAGGGCAGTTTGTTGGTCAGGATGCCGTCGATGATGAGCGACATCAGCCTGGCCTTGGGGGCGTTATATTTTTGAGCGGGGCTGCCGTCTAAGTGCGTATTCTCGACTCCATTGATTCCCGGATCGACCAGGTAGCGGATGGAGCCCTTGTCATCGACCAGATATTTTCCGGCCGGCAAACCGGCGATTTCCCCTTCGCCGACATGCCATGGGTGATAGGCGGTGGGATCGGCTTCGGCGCCGGGCCCGCGCAAACCTTCGGTTTTTGCAAGTTCGGATGCCGGCGCGCGAATGCCGGGGAAATCCCGTTTGGCGTAAACGGTGCCGGCGTCATTGAGAACCAGGAGCGTGACCCCGATAACGAGCGCGGAGCTCAGCACGCCGACCAAAAGGCTCAATTGCTGGTAGCGCGGTGTGGCCCCCACCAAGTAGCCGGTTTTAAGATCCTGGGAAGTCGTGCCGCCGTTTGAGGAAGCGATGCAGACGATCGCGGCGATGGAGAGCGCGGTTAAGCGCGCGCCTTTGCCGATCCACCCGCCGCCGGGGTCGATCTTGCCGAGGATGACGAAGATGAGGCAGGTCAGAAGCAAGGTGGCCACCGTCATCCCGGAAATCGGGTTGGAGGATGATCCGATTTCCCCGGTCAAGCGGGAGGAAACCGTGACAAATAGAAAGCCGAAGAGCACGATCAGAATGGCGCCCAGAAATCCTTTCAAGCCGAAACCCAGGCCCAGGGAAGGCGAGGCCGTGATGGCGAGCACCAGGGCGGCTGAGCTGGCGACCACGACCCAGTTAGGCAGGTCATCCTCGGTGCGGTGCTTGATGCGCGCCAGCGTCCGTTCGGTTCCCGCCGCGATATCGGCCAAACCGGATTTAAGCGAAGACCAGATGACGGGCAGAGCTTGAAACAGGCTGATGATTCCCCCTGCCGCCACCGCGCCGGCTCCTATATAAAGCACGTAGGACTTCCAGATTTCGGCGGGGCTCATGTCACGGATCAGTTTGTCGGCCGGGAATATCGGTACCGCAACCGAATCTCCGAATAGCTTGATCGCCGGTATAAGAACCCAGGAAGCTAAAATGCCTCCGGCCACCATGACGCAGGAAATCCGCGTTCCGATGATATAGCCCACGCCCAACAATTCCGGAGCGAGTTCTGCGCTGACGGCCGCGCCCTTAAAAAAGGCGAGCATTCTTTCGGGGACCTCGTGCCAAAGCTTAAGCCCGCTCATGGAAATTTTATAGAGCACCGCAACGCCGAAGCCGGTGAACACCGTCTTGGCGCTGGAGCCTCCCTGTTCGCCCACGATCAGCACATCGGCGCAGGCGGTGCCTTCCGGATAGGGAAGCTTGCCGTGCTGCTTGACGATGAAGGCGCGGCGCAGCGGGATCATCATAAGAACGCCCAGAAGCCCGCCCAAGGAGGCGACGATCATGACCCGGGACAGTTCCATCTCATAACCCAGGATCATGAGAGCCGGCATGGTCACGCCCACGCCGAAGGCGATCGATTCCCCGGCCGATCCCGCGGTCTGCACGATGTTGTTCTCAAGGATAGTCGCGCGGCGAACGCCGGGAATGCGGCTGAACAGGCGAAAGATGGTTATGGAAAGCACCGCGATGGGAATAGAGGCTGAAACCGTCATTCCCACTTTCAGCACGAGGTAAAGAGAAGAGGCCCCGAAAATGATTCCCAATAAAGAGCCGACCAGCACGGCCGGCCAGGTGAACTCGGGCATGATCGTTGAATCCGCCACGTAGGGCTTGTGTTTTATTTCCATAGTTGGGATTATTGTTCGATCAGGGCGGCCAGACTGTGTTTCTCCTTGAAGGGCAGTACCGGGCAGGCGGCCCAGTGCGCCGGTTTGGCTTCCGTAAGCGCAGGCGGAAGCGTTTTGCAGGATTCAAGCGCATAGCGGCAGCGCGGATGAAAGTGGCAGCCCGAAGGCGGATTTAAGGGGCTGGGCACGTCGCCTGAAAGCAGGACGCGCTTGCGCCTCTTCTCGATGTCGGGATCGGGGACGGGCACCGCGGAAAGCAGGGCCTCGGTATAGGGATGTTGAGGATCGTTAAAAAGAGCCTCGGATCCGGCAAGTTCCACTATCTTGCCGAGGTACATCACCGCGATGCGGTTGCAAAGGTGGCGCACCACCGAGAAATCGTGGGAGATGAAGATATAGGTCAGCCTGAATTCCTTTTGCAAATCCTTAAGCAGGTTTAGAATTTGGGCCTGGATGGAAACGTCCAAAGCCGAGACGGGCTCATCTGCGATGATGAGCTTGGGGTTCAAGGCCAAGGCCCGGGCGATGCCGACGCGCTGCCTCTGGCCGCCTGAAAATTCATGGGGATGGCGGCTAAGATGGTTTTGGGAAATGCCGCAACAATCAAGCAATTCTTTGATCCGGTTTTTCCTTTCGGCCTGGTCTTTATAGACGCCGTGGATGATAAAGGGCTCGGTGATGATTTGCTCGACCGTCATGCGGGGGTTTAAGCTTGAGAAAGGGTCCTGGAAAATGACTTGAATATCCCGCCGAAGCGAACGAAGTTCGCTTCGGCGGATGTCGTAAATATTTTTTCCCTCGAAAAAAACCTCGCCTTCCGTCGGCTTTTCCAGGGCCAGAATCAGCCGTCCCAGCGTGGTCTTGCCGCAGCCCGATTCGCCTACCACGGCGAAACTCTCCTGGGGCATGACGCTGAAGCTGACCCCGTCAACGGCTTTGACCGCGCCTTTCTCCCCGAAAAGCCCCTTTCGCACCAGAAAATGTTTTTTCAGGCCGCGGACCTCTAGCAAAGGCTCGGTTGCGCTCATGACTCGGTTGCGGCCTTGTATCTGTGGCGGCGTTCCTGCGACTGCGCTTCCTGATGCCAGCAATTAGACATCCGGCCGTTTGCCAGGTGGAATTGGGGCGGGTCCTGGGTTTGGCAGCGCTCCATCGCCACCGGGCAGCGCGGCACGAAGGGGCAGCCGGGAAATTCGCGCGTCAATTCCGGCGGAGTACCGGGGATGGCTTCCAGGCGCTCTTTGCACGCATAAATGGAAGGGATCGAATTTAAAAGCCCGCGGGTATAGGGATGCTGAGGATCCTTAAACAGCGCCGAAACCCCGGCGGCTTCCACCTGCCGGCCGGCATACATGACGGCGATATCATCGGCCATTTCCGCGACCACGCCGATATTGTGAGTGATCAAAACGATGGCCATCTTGTATTCTTTTTGCAGGTCCTTCATAAGCTCCAGGATCTGGGCTTGGATGGTGACGTCCAAAGCGGTGGTCGGCTCATCGGCGATAAGCACGTCCGGCTCGCAGGATAAAGCGATGGCGATCATGGCCCTTTGGCGCATGCCCCCGGAAAACTGATGAGGAAAGTCATTGGAGCGCTCGGAGGCGTGTGGAATGCCCACTTTTTTAAGCAGGTCCACGGCCTTGGCCCAAGCGGCCTGGGGGCTTGCCTTTTGATGCAGGATAATGGCTTCGGCGATTTGCTCGCCGACCTTGAGCACCGGGTTAAGCGAGCTCATCGGCTCCTGGAAAATCATGGCGATGCGGTTGCCGCGGATGGCGCGCATGTCTTGCCGGCCGAGCTTGAGCAGATCGCGGCCTGCGAAAATAATTTCACCAGATACGATTTTAGCGGGCGGTTCGGGCAGCAGCCTTAAAATGGAGAGAGCGTGGACGCTTTTTCCGGAGCCGGATTCCCCTACGACGGCCAAGGTCTTGCCCGCGTGCAAGTCGTAGCTGATCCCATCGACGGCTCTAACTTCATGATTATCGCCGTAAAAGCAGGTGCGCAGACCGCGGACGGAAAGTACCGGCTCCACTATGGAATAATTTTACCGATTAGATGGCCGTCGTGACCAGGCTCTCGGTGGAAAGAACCCCGTTAATGGCGCGAATATCGCGCACCACGACGTTTGAGAGCGTGGCTAAGTCATCGGTTTCGATATCCAGGACAAGATCCCAGCGGCCGAAAACCGCGGTGACATGCGAGACTCCTTCGGTGGACTTAATTTGAGCTAAAGCCTGTTTTTCCTTCCCTGCCATTAAACGAACCAACACAAGTCCTGTCACCATTGATAATCTCCCGTGTAAGGAAAGGCGCTTTGATGATAGGGAAAAGTATACCACATTTTAGGTATTTGATATTATACTGGGTGCCGCTCTCTCCACTATGACATCCAGTACCGCTCGCTCCCGCTCGCTGTTTTTCTGGATTTTAACCTTCTATGGGGCGGTATTTACGATTCGGGTTTTCTGGATGAGTTGGACGCGGCTGGTTCATCTCGAGACCGCGAAAGCCGCTTATTTTCACTACGATCTGATCGACATCCGGCTTTGGAGCAAGGACCCGGCCCTGCATAAGCGCTGGCAGGCCCGGCCCCCCGTCGCGGTGGTGCGCCGCGGCGGGGAGGTCTTAACCACGATAGCCGCAATCCGGGAACTGCGCCTGAAATATGATCCTGCCTCGGGAATGTGGACGGGGCGCTGGCCCTGCCCTTGGAACGCGCCGGAAGGAACTTATTCCCTTGAACTTTTAAATAGCGGCGATTTGGCGCGGCGCATGCGCCGTGGGACTTTCCGCATCGAGCGCCGGCGCCCCCATCCCCTGCCCAAGGGTTTTGCGGCATTGACCCTGGAGAGCGTCGATCCTTTTAAGACAATGAAGGTGAGGGCCCCTTCCGGGGAAGTGAAAGATTGGCGCGGGCTTATTGATTGGGCTGAATATATCGGCGCCGACGCCTTGTGGGTTTTAGGAGGCCAGACGCCGGGGGAAAAGCCGGGCCAGGTTTGGCGGACTCAGAACTTGTCCATGATGGCCGAAATCGCGCGGGAATGCCGCCGCCGCCGGATTAAATTCGGCGTTTATGTCATGTGTTATTTGACTATGTCCGCCGATCCGCTTACCCATTACGAATATGCCCGCGAGGTCAAGGACGGCAGGACCTACGAGACTCGCGCCATATCCCTGCGCGACAGGCGCCGGATTGCGGACGTGGCGCAGCTGCTTAAGAGATTCCGGGACATCCCGGAAGTCGACTATCTGGGCATCGACTATATCCGCAACGCTCTGGGCGGTTATGAGTTGGCGGAGGATTTTTACGCGGAAATGCCGATTTCCCCTCCTAAAGGCTGGGACAAATTGAGCCGCGAGCAGCGCATGATTTCCTTCGCGCAAAAGAAAATCGCGCGCCGCGACGCCGGCTTCATCGACGCCTGGCAGTGGTGGCGCGCGCGCCGTGCGGCCTGGCTAGTCAGAGAGCTCAAGGCGCGCCTGGATTGGGCCAAACCCTTATGGGCCTTTACCCTGACCTGGGATAAGGGTTGGCATCACGGCCAGGACGCGGTGATGTTCAACGACGCCGGGATCGACGCCGCTGCGCTCATGCTCTATGAAGCCGACGATGAGCAATTCAAGCTCATGATCCATGACTGGAACAAATACGTTAAGAAGAAGGATGCGCAATTGCTGGTCGGCGACGTGATTGACTGGCCGTTGCATCAGAAGCATCCCGACGGCCCCAAGGCTTTTTATCGCAGGATGGTTTCGGCCATTGACAGAATCCATTCCGACGGGCCCGCGGCCGGCGTTTTCATCCATGATCTGCACCGCGCGCTTTGGGGGCGGCGCGGTCCCTGGACAACCAAGGAATGGATGGATGAGGCCAAAAGAGCCATCAGATACATCAAGGAGAAAAAGTGATCAGAATTCTTGTTTTTTGCCTTTGCGTTTTTATGTCGCAGCCGGATCCGGCGCGCGGCGCCGACCCCGCGCCGGATCCGCCAAAGCCTAAAACCAAGTTGAGACAAGAGGCTCCCCCCGTGGCCTTGGCCCTCGATCTGGCTTTCGGGGCCACGATTTGGGCCCAGGTAGCCGTCTCCACGGCGGGTCCCATTATCGATCTTTCCCGGATGGTCAGGGAGGGCTATTACAAGCTTGAGATCATTCAACTGGTGCTTATCAGCGCGCAGGCCGGCCGCCCGCTCAAGGAAGTATTGGAGAAGCGCAAGAAAGGCGCCAAGCTCGCGCGCCTGGCCGCCGACTACAAGCTCGACTATGACAAGCTATACGAATCCGCCTTGGCCATCGAGGAATTGGTGGACAAGGAATACTTGCCGCGCTTCCCCGAACGCAAGTTGAAGCGGGATCGGGACGATCAGCCGTGAGCGGAGGGAGCCTGCTGGCTCTCGGCATGGCCCTCTTGGCTGTTTTGCCCTGCCTTGGGAGGGCGCCTGATTTTGAGCGGGAGCCGCAAAAGGTTGAGCGCCGTGCCCTCCTTCAGTTTCCGAACGGCAAGAAAATTAAAGTCGATGTCGTTGATACCCCCGAGAGCCGCGCCTCAGGCTTGATGTTCCGCAAAAAGCTGGCGCCGGATTATGGGATGCTTTTTGTCTTTCCCACCGAGACGAGCCTGTCGTTTTGGATGAAAAACACCGGGACGAGCCTGGACATTATTTTTATCGGCAGGGATAAAATGATCACCCGCCTCTATCCGCGGGTCAGGCCTTCAACCCCGCATACCGCTGAAGAATCCATCGCGCGGGTCAAAGGCTGGGGCCAATACGTGCTGGAGTTGCCGGCGGGGGCTGCCGTGCGGCAAGGCGTTAAAGAAGGTCAGATCTTGAAGTTTGATGTGCCGATTCCGCAGAGATAAAAAACCCGTCCCGCCGCAGGCGGGATGGTTGCGCACGAACTTCCTTCGCGCGCTATTTAGCGTCGAAGCGGTAACCGAAGCCGCGCACGGCCGCGATCATGTTGGAAACGGGGCCCAGCTTGTCGCGCAGATGGCTGAGCGTCACATCGACTACCTTCGTGGTCAGATTGAGACCCGATTCATAGCCCCAAACATGCTGCAGAAGAAAATCGCGGGTCAGGACATGGTTGCGCCGGTACATCAAGTACCAGAGCAGGTCGAATTCCTTGCCGCTGAGCGCGACTTCCTTGTTCTTGTTATAAACCTTGCGGGCTTGCAGGTCGAGCCTCAAATCGCCGGCAGTCTGCTCCTTGGGCTCATCCATTTTGCCGCTGCGGCGCAGCAAGGCTTCTACTCGGGCTATTAACTCCTCGGTATTGAAGGGTTTGGTCAAATAATCGTCGCCGCCGCCCTTAAGGCCGAGAACCCTCTCTTCAGCGGCCTTCTTGGCGGTTAGGAACAGCAGCGGCAAGGCGGCCGATCTTGAATCCGCTCGCAGCTGACGGCAAAGGTCAAGCCCGTCGCCATCCGGAAGATGGCGGTCGAGGATGACGAGTTCGGGCAGAACGCGCGACAAGGAATTGCGGGCCTTCTGCAGGGTGTCGGCTATTTTGACTTCATAGCCTTCTCCGCGCAGCACTTCCGAGATCAAGCTTGAGGTGGTGCTTTGATCCTCAACCACCAGCACCTGGGCTTTTATGGCCATTTCGCGATTTAGTATAGCAAACAGAAACCTAAAGGGGAATATTTCCGCGATTTTCCTGCCGGCCTGCCACCCGCTTATTCTTGAGAAAGCGCAGGGCCCGGATGATTTTATAGCGGATATGACCGGGTTCGATAACCTCGTCCAATGAGCCGGTGGAGGCTGTTTGATAAGGCGAGGCGAACTTTTCCGAGTATTCCGCGGTCAACCTCTGGCGCAGTTTCGCGAGATCTTGCGGATTTTTGACATTGGCCAGCTCGCGAGAGAACAATATTTCGATAGCACCCTGCGGCCCCATCACGGCGATCTCGGCGCAGGGCAGGGCGAAATTGAAGTCGCTGCGCAGATGCTTGGAACTCATGGCGATATAGGCTCCGCCGTAGGCCTTGCGCAGGATAACCGAAATTTTAGGCACGGTGGCTTCGCAATAGGCATGCAGAATTTTGGCGCCGTGCCGGATGATGCCGCCGTGCTCCTGCTGCACCCCCGGCCAGTATCCCGGAACATCCACCAAGGTCACGATGGGGATATTGAAAGAGTTCAAGAAGCGGATAAAGCGCGCCGCTTTATCGGAAGCGTCTATATTCAAGGCCCCCGCCAGATGGGCCGGGTTGTTGGCCACCACCCCGGCGACCTCACCTCCCAAGCGCATGAAGCCGGTGATCATATTCTTGGCGTAGCCCGCGTGCACCTCGAAAAATTTATGTTCGTCGGAAATCTGCCAAATGATATGATGCATTCGGTAGGATTTGCGGGGATCGAGGTCGCACATTTTCTCAAGCAAAGGCGTGGCGCGCCGCACCGGATCCGGGTTGGCCACCCGCGGCGGTTTTTCCCACCGGTTTTGAGGCAGATAAGAAATAAGCTCCCGGACCTGCCTGAAGCAGTCGGGCTCTGATTTCGCGACAAAATGGCAGACCCCGGACTTGGCGCAATGCGCCTCGCAGCCGCCCAAAGCGTCAAAGCTGACTTCTTCCCCGGTGGCGGCCTTGACCACGTCCGGGCCCGTGACGAACATATGGCTGATGCCTTCAACCATGAAAATGAAATCGGTCAGGGCCGGCGAGTAAACTGCGCCTCCCGC
>MGUO01000318.1:0-955 GCA_001800015.1 Elusimicrobia bacterium RIFCSPHIGHO2_02_FULL_57_9 | reverse complement strand
TAACCATCCAGGGAATCCACGCCTTCCTGTATTCGGGCTCCGCCGGAATCAAGCAAGCCGATAACGGGGACCCGGTTGTTGTAGGCCAAATCCATGATCTTGCAGATTTTCATGGCGTGGGCCAAGCCCAGCGATCCGCCCAGCACGGTAAAATCCTGGGCGTAAACGCAGACCTCCCGTCCGTTGATCGTTGCGAATCCCGTTATGACGCCGTCGCCCGCGGGAACTTTATCCTTCAGGCCGAATTCAACGGCGCGGGTGGCCACCAGCATATCGGTTTCCTGGAAGCTTCCCTCATCGAGCAGATAATTTATTCTCTCGCGGGCCGTGAATTTGCCGCGCGACTTCTGGGCCTGCACGCGGGCCGGCCCCCCGCCCTGCAAGGCCGTCTCAACGGCCTTGCGCATGCGCGTCATGGCCGGCGAGTCCGGGGGTTTTGAGCTTTTTTTAGCGTCAAGCATAGGCGACCGTAATCATGGTTTGCGCCTCCACGCGATGATCCAATTTGATCAGAGGAGCTCCTAATTGCCGCCAGCGCAGAAGCGCGCGGCCATGGAACTCGAGCTGGGCGCACCCCCGGGGCAGGCGGATTTCCTTCAAGTCGAAGCCTAGGTCGGCGCCCAATAATTTGAAGACGGCTTCCTTCGCCGTCCATAGCTTCATCTGAAATTCGGCCGAGGGATTGTTTTCCGGCCGTTCGCTGCGGTGGGCGTAGTAGGCAAAGATTTTTTCCGTCTGCAGGGCCAGCAGCTCCCAATCGACGCCGATGCGTCCGCCCGCTTTCGCCGCGCCGCAAAGACCGCCCGAGGAGCAGTGGGAAATTGAAAATTGGGGCGCCTTAATTTCTTTGGGGAGCCGGCAATAAGGTTGGCCGGAAGTTTTATTAAGGATTTCAATGCGGCCGAACTCCAGCCCGGCCCCCTGTTCTTGTAAAATAGCACGGCGCAACGCCCGC
>MGUO01000317.1:4138-4238 GCA_001800015.1 Elusimicrobia bacterium RIFCSPHIGHO2_02_FULL_57_9 | reverse complement strand
ACCGCGGCCGCGGAGGAGAACGATCCCGCGCTAATGCTGGTCGCGCTAGCCCAGGTCGTCAGGGCCCACGGAATCTCCCAGATGGCAAGAAAAGTCTCCC
>MGUO01000317.1:3658-4116 GCA_001800015.1 Elusimicrobia bacterium RIFCSPHIGHO2_02_FULL_57_9 | reverse complement strand
AACCCTCTCCAAAACCGGCAACCCAGAACTAAAAACCTTCCTTGGCCTCCTGGCCGCCTCAGGCCTGAAAATGTCCTTCAAACCCTCCCACCCTCCTCACGCCCGCTGAATCGCGCTGAAAAGGTCAAAAGTAAAGACCTGATCCCTTTACTGGTATCAATTCTCGTCATGTACATTATAGTCCCTAAACAAGGAAGATATATAATAAGCTCATGGTCTTAATTGGGATTGCTTGCCTTGCGATTGTTGTTATGGCGGGGTACTTGTTTTATTTGCATTATAGAGAGTGGTTTATCAGGCACGGACGAATTAAGTTATTCATTTTAGGGGTTTTTATAAGCAGTGCAATGTTTGGTTGCCCCTTTAACTATAATCCGCTTATTACCGGCAGGATTTTGGATAAAACCACCGGTGAGCCAATAAAAGACGCCAGAATTGAATACAATTTTGTTCAGTGG
>MGUO01000317.1:2873-3647 GCA_001800015.1 Elusimicrobia bacterium RIFCSPHIGHO2_02_FULL_57_9 | reverse complement strand
TATGGAGGGGGAGGTGGGTTTGTTGCTCACCCTCTTTATGAATCCAAGTCATTTACAGATTTCGACTATGTGATCTTTAGACCGCCACATTTGATGCGCAGATTTGATATTCGTTTGCTGCGGTTGCGAGATAAGTACCGGAACGGACCTATAGTAAAGGGAGAACTCGGAGATAATTTATACAACACTGCTTTGGCAGATGAACTTAAAAAAAACGGCATATCTAGCAAAAATTATGCTGTCTGGTTTGCCGGTCCAAATCCAAGGCTTAACCAAGTTGAAGTTGAGAAAGAAATTAATGAGCTAGCCGAAAAAAACAGTCTTCCATATACTTTAGATACCCCAACCTTGATAACTGCATTAAAGGACTCCCGCTCTCCTTCAACCCGATCAGCAGCGGCGGAAGCTTTTGGTAAGAATCAAGCTAAAGAATCATTGCCCTATCTTGAGGAATGTGTCAGGAAAGATGAAGACGACCAAGTTCGTGGATATTGTCGGGAAAATTATTTTAAAATAACGGGGAAAATACCGGTAGCTTTTAGTCCCAAGGAGTCGCTTACCTTCGAGAAATATTTTAAAGATAGGTACATCATTGATTTGTATTCTAAACTTCCTGAGAGTGATCCAGCCAAAAAGCGACATTTGGCCTTTAAAGCTTCTTTTGAGGAATTCATTATTCATAAGAGCAGTGAAAAATAATTTGCTAAGCGGAGGGGTGGCAGGGGTTTTGGTTTTCTAACCCTTTGGGGATGGGGGGTCCCGCCTTAATTTCCC
>MGUO01000317.1:2614-2856 GCA_001800015.1 Elusimicrobia bacterium RIFCSPHIGHO2_02_FULL_57_9 | reverse complement strand
GCCACGACTTTGCTTCTCGCGGTCTTATATCCGGGCTGTTCTTTAATGAAAGGACAGTCCGGATTTATATTTGTATAATTAAAATAAGATTTTCGCGAATATCTAGGACGGAGGGACTTCTATGGCTAAACTTAAGGTTAATGCGGCGATCGTTAAGAAGAACGCGGCGCTTTGCAGGAAGCGCAAGATAGTTATTCCCACTTTCGCGCAGATGAAGGACCATACCCTCATTCCCGACAAGA
>MGUO01000317.1:2142-2237 GCA_001800015.1 Elusimicrobia bacterium RIFCSPHIGHO2_02_FULL_57_9 | reverse complement strand
TGGCTCAAACAGATAGGCTCCGAAGTCATCGCCACCCCCGGCACCGAATCCAACGTTAAAGAAATTTACGACAAGTGCTGGGAAATAAAGAAGAC
>MGUO01000317.1:0-1943 GCA_001800015.1 Elusimicrobia bacterium RIFCSPHIGHO2_02_FULL_57_9 | reverse complement strand
ATGAAGATCACAGCCTCCGAGGCGCTGCAGTGCCCCACCATCCTCAATAACGGCTTCGGCGAGCACCGCATAGAAGGCATAGGCGACAAGCATATCCCCTGGGTGCACAATGTCCGCAATACCGACGTCGTCACCGCCATCGACGACGAGGCCTGCGTCCGTATAGCCCGCCTCTTCAACGAGCCCGAAGGCAAGAAGGTCCTGGCCCAGTACGGGATAAAGAAAGAATTCATCGAGAACCTCTCCCTGCTCGGTTTCTCCGGCATCTCTAACGTGCTCAGCGCCATCAAGACCGCCAAGTATTATGAGATGGGCAAGGACGATGTCATCGTCACCGTCTTCACCGACTCCATGGAGCTTTACGGCTCCCGCCTGAAGGAAATGGAAAAGGAAATGGGGAAGTACACCCGCGAGAACGCCCTGGTGGACTTCGAGCGCCGCCTGCTCGGCGAGAGCGTGAACTATATGAAGGAGCTCACCTATACCGACCGCAAGGCCGTGCATAACCTTAAGTATTTCACCTGGGTGGAGCAGCAGGGCCGCTCTTCCGCCGAGCTGCGCCAGCTCTGGGACCCGGCTTACTGGGACGAGACCTTCGGCATGGTGACGGAATATGACAGGCTGATAGAAGCTTTCAACAAGGAAGTCGGCCTGTAATGGCTACCAAGGGCGTTTTCAGGGTAGAGTGTCCCCATTGCGGCGAAAGCTTCGACGCCGACTTCTGGACCGTGGTCCGCGGGGACCGCGACCATGACGTAAAAGAACTCATCCTCAGCGGCGAGTTCGACCTCCTGGTCTGCCCCCATTGCGAAGAGATGGTCCAGCACGAGGAGCCTTTCCTCTATATAGACCCCACCCGGGATATCCTGGCCTTCGTGATGCCGGAATCCTATGAAGCCGAGAAAGATAAATGGATAGCCCGCATGCAGGCCGACTATGAGCCGGTGCGCGCCGCTCTGACCGCCGGCCAGGGCCTGACCGGCGAGCCGCTTTATTTCTTCGGGCTGGGGCAATTGGCCGCAATGCTCGAGAGCGACAAGGACCGCGAGGAAGAGACCGAGGTAATGGAGTTCATGGCCCGCGAAGACGGCCTGCAGCTGCTGCCCGTAAAGCCGGCCGCCGCGCGCGAATTGGACCTCCCCTTCACTATCCCGGTAAAGGCAGGCCTGGCCGGCCGCACCGCCGCCCTCAGCGCCGCCGAAGCCCTCTACGCGAAGAACGACGCACTGCCACGCCTAAAGAAGCTGGTGGATTTTCTAAAGTCCCCCGGCAGCGAAACCGTTCCCTTCCTTAAAAAGAAATGAAACTCGTCCCGCTCAACGATCTCCCGCTGCTCGAGAAAGCGGCCGGCCTGGCTTCGGCCGCCGGGCTGGAACTCTATGCCGTGGGCGGCTGCGCCCGAGACTGGGTGCTGGGCCGGGAAAGCGCGGATATAGATTTCCTGCTGAGCGGCGAAGCGGAGCCGGTAGTGGAAGGGATGGAGAAGGCTTATGGCGGCGGCCACCGGAAATTCAAGCCTTTCCTGACCGTGCGCTTCTTCTCCGCCGAAGGCCGGCGCCTTGATTTCGCCAGGTTCCGCAAAGAGACCTACGCCAAACCGGCGGCCCTGCCTACCGTATCGGCCGCGGCTTCGGCCGAAGAGGACCTGAAGCGGCGGGATTTCGCCTGCAATGCCATGGCCGTGAGGCTGGACGGCCCGGAGGCCTTCAGCCTGCTGGATCCCTATAAGGGACTTGAAGATATAAAGGCCGGGCTGGTGCGGGTACTGCATGAAAAAAGTTTCGAGGACGATCCCACCCGGGTCTACCGCGCGGCGCGCTTCTGCGGCCGCTTCGGCTGGAAGCTGGAGGCCGGCACGCGGGATCTGGCGCTGGCCGCGGTCAAAGCCGGCTTCCCGGGACTGCTTTCCCGTGAAAGGCTGCGCAATGAGCTTGTGAAAATAC
>MGUO01000316.1 GCA_001800015.1 Elusimicrobia bacterium RIFCSPHIGHO2_02_FULL_57_9 | reverse complement strand
TCCAGGGCGAATCCAGGAGGATTTCCTCATCGCCGGCAAAAACGTAAAATCGCAGCTTCTCCCTTAAATCAGCTTTGAGTTTGGAGTTGATGCTTTGCGCCAGCAGCGCCTTCTTGCGGTCCAAGCCTTCGGGCAGGCGTTTGCCGCTGCAAACGTAGCCATCCTTTGACAGATTCGGCCAGTCCGGGCTGGGGGCCGTCTCCATTGAAACCTCCGGCGCCGGGATCTCGGAGACCGGGGTGAATTCGCTTAAATCCAAGGTTTCAGTGTATTCAAAGATGTTGGAGGCGCCCCATGCCGTTATCCTCAAGAAACACGCCAGCAGGGCCGCCGTCACGGCGTCGTCGAGGGGTTTTGGAATCATCCTCGATAGTGTTGTCCCTGAGGCGGGACTTGTCAAGAGGAAGTTTATGCCGGAGTGTCACGAAACGGCTGGAAAAAATTAAAACTTTTGCGCCGGGTCTAAATGAACGCCGGGGCCCATGCTTGAAGACAGGGTGACGCTCATTAGATAAACGCCCTTGGAAGCCGATGGCTTGGCCTTGATGATGGCTTCCAGAACCGCGCGGGCGTTGCCGGCGATTTTAGCCGGCTCGAAAGAGGCTTTTCCCACGGGCACATGGATAATGCCGTAGTCATCCACCTTATATTCCACGCGGCCGGCCTTGAGCTCCTTGACGGTTTTAGCCACGTCCATGGTGACCGTGCCGCTTTTGGGGTTGGGCATAAGGCCTTTGGGACCGAGAACCTTGCCCAGCTTAGAGAGGTCTTTCATCATGTCGGGGGTGGCTACCAGGATGTCGAAATCAAGGGAGCCCCTGGCAATCCTCTCGATCAGGTCGTCGCCTCCCACTAGATCGGCTCCGGCGTTGCCGGCGTCCTTTTGCTTTTCCCCGCGGGTGACCACGGCCACTTTTTTGCTTTTACCCAGGCCGTGGGGCAATCCCACGGTGCCGCGAACCTGCTGGTCGGCCTGCTTGGGGTCTACCCCAAGGCGGGCATGCAGCTCGATGGTTTCGTCGAACTTGGCCGTGGCGCACTTTTTTACTATTGTGACCGCTTCATCCAAGCCGTAAAGCTTGGAGTTGTCGATTTCCTTGTTTGCCGCGGCAAGTCGCTTTCCCATGGGCTCCCCCCTGACCAGCACTAGACGACTTCGATGCCCATGGACCGGGCCGTACCCTTCACCATTTGCACCGCGGCCTTTAAATCCCTGGCGTTAAGATCCGGCATTTTCTGCAAAGCGATTTCCTCGGCCTGTTTCCGTGTGATTTTGCCGGCCTTGTTGCGGTTCGGTTCCCCCGAGGCCTTGGCCAAGCCCGCGGCGCGCTTAAGCAAAGCAGAGACAGGCGGCATCTTGGTGACGAAGGCAAACGACCTGTCGTCAAAAATCGTGATGACGACGGGAATTGTCATGCCGGCTTCCGCTGATTTAGTCCGCTCGTTGAATTGTTTGCAGAAATCCATGATGTTGACGCCGTGCTGGCCGAGAGCCGGACCCACGGGCGGCGCGGGGTTGGCGGCTCCGGCCGGAATTTGCAGTTTGATTTGTGTTTTTACCTTTTTTGCCATAACGGCCTCCGCATGTCCAAGGGACGGAACAACTTGAGGATAATGACCAGCGCCAGAAACAACAGGAAGAGCTTTCGGAATTCGGCGCGCTCGCTGCCGAACACCCATTGCGTGAATTGCGGACTGAAGATAAAGGGCCAAACCAGCGTGGCAAGCAAGGCCGCGGCCAGGGTCCTGCCGAATAAAAAAAGAAATCCGACGCCGGCCGCCGTCAGCATGGTGAGAAGCGCCAAGACGGTGCCCAGCAACCCCAGAGCGCTTAAGGCATTTTTAGGCAGCCGAGGTTCCTCGCAATCTGCGTATTCCGGTTTGGGAAGCACTTCTATTCGCATGCCCTAGATTTTCTCAACCTGAAGGAAGTCTAATTCCACCGGCGTGGGGCGGCCGAAGATGGTGACCATGGCCTTGATCTTGGCCTTGGCCTCGTTTACCTCTTCGACGATGCCGACAAAATGCCGGAACGGGCCTTCGATGATGCGGATGTTTTCGCCTTTTTCAAATTGAACGGCGGGCCGCGGCTTATTGGCGGCCGAGGTGGTGGTTAAGTCCATGATGGACTTGATCTCTTCCTCTGGGAGGGGCGTGGGATTTACATCGCCCAAAAACCCGGTAACGCCGGAGATCCCCTTCACCAGCCAATAAGTCTGCTCGTCTATTTTCATGTCGAGGAGCACATAGCCCGGGAAAAACTTGCGCTTGGATATGCGCTTTTTATTTTTCCTGACCTCGACGACGTCCTCGGTAGGGATAAAAACAGTGAATATCTTGTCCTGCAAGCGCCCGGTTTCAATCTTAAGCTTGAGCGTGTTGCATACTTTGTCTTCATACCCCGATTGGGTATGCACGACGTACCAGCCACGTTTAAGTTCGGTGCTTGTTGGCATGCTATCTACCTAACACACTCCCCAGGATAACGGATAAGATAAAATCGATTCCGGATACATAAAGCGATATCAAGAGCACCAGGAGCAAAACAGCCAGCGTCGACCCCCAGGCTTGCGGCGGCGTGAGCCAGGAAGCCTTTTTCAACTCGAAATAAGATTCTCTTAAAAATTGAATGGCGAAATTCATGGGCAGCCGGCGGGGGCGCCAGGACTCGAACCTGGAGTCTCGGTTTTGGAGACCGATGGTTTAACCAATTAACCGACACCCCCTTGTTGCAGGTTCGTGGTCATTTAACTTCTTTATGCGGCGTCGACTTTCCGCAGCATTTGCAGAACTTCTTCACTTCCAGCTTGAATTCTTTTTTTTTGCCGCGCTGGAAATAATAATTCTTATTCTTGCATTCACCGCAGCCCAGCGTGACGATAACCCTGTCGCCCATTCTTAAAGCCTTACGCGCTGATATCGCCGACCACGCCGGCGCCCACCGTATGGCCGCCCTCGCGAACCGCGAAGCGCAGCCCCTTCTCCAT
>MGUO01000315.1:12726-20059 GCA_001800015.1 Elusimicrobia bacterium RIFCSPHIGHO2_02_FULL_57_9 | reverse complement strand
GAACAGGACGCCGACTTGGTCGCCTTCATTTACCGGGAGGCGTATTACAAGCCGAATGACCCGACGCTGGAAAACAAAGCCGAGATCATCGTCGCCAAGCAGCGCCAGGGTCCTACCGCGAGCGTGCCCGTCTCTTTCATCCGCGAACACACCAGGTTCGGCAACGCCACCACCGAGACCGAGCCGGCCGCCGAGATGGAAGAGATACAAACATCTTTTTAGCCGTGAACGGCAAACCCACGCTCCCCGCGCTGGGAAGGCGTTTTTTCAGGCCGACCTGGGCCGAAGTCGACCTTTCCTTGCTGCGCGCGAACCTCCGGCGGTTTAAGGCCAGGCTGCCCGCAGGCGTGCGGCTCATGTTCGTTGTCAAGGGCGACGCCTACGGCCACGGCGCTGTTGCCTGCGCGGCAGCCGCGCAGCGCGCGCGCGCCGCCGATTGGTTCGGGGTTTCCTCGGTGGAAGAGGGCGTGGTCCTCAGGGAGGCCGGGGTTCGCCTGCCTATATTAATCCTGGGCAGCCTCTATCCCTTCGAAAGCTTCCTGGCGGCGGCGGAATATAAATTAACCCCAACCGTGGCAAGCCTCGAATCAGCCAAGCGCCTGGCGGAAGTTTCCCGCCGCTTGGGCCGCGAGGTCGCCTGCCATTTGAAGATAGAAACCGGCATGGGGCGCATCGGGGTCAGCCCGGCGGCCGCCGTTGAGGTCCTTGACTTTTTCTCCCGGCAAAGGATCGTCGAGCTTTCCGGAGTCTACACCCATCTATCCTGCGCCGAGACCAGCCGGGTTTTCACCAGAAACCAGCTCATCCGTTTTAAAAGGGTGTTGCGCCGCTGTCCTCGCGGAGTTATCCGGCATGCCGCCAATTCCGGCGCCGCTTTGCGCACTCCGGTCAGCCGTTTTGATATGGTGCGGCCCGGTTTGGCGATCTACGGGCTATATCCCGGCTTCGATCCGATACTAAGCCTGAAGACCAAGGTGATCTTTCTTAAAAATGTCCCGCTGGGAACGTCCATCGGCTATGGCGCCCGCTACCGAACGCGCCGCCCTTCCCGCATCGCCACGCTGCCGATAGGCTACGCGGACGGCATTTTCCGGGGCTTGTCCGGCAAGGGCTGGGCTTTATTGGGAGGCCGCAAATGTCCTATCGTAGCAGTGACGATGGACATGATCATGATCGATGCCGGCTGCGCGCCGGAGGCTCGAGTCGGGGATCATGCGGTGCTTATCGGCAGCCAGGGGAAAGAGCGTATTTCGGCTTCCGATATCGCTAAAATCCTTCATACCATTCCCTATGAGATCACCACCGCCATTTCCAGCCGGGTGCCCCGGGTCTATCGTTCATGATCAAGCATCTCATTGACCTGTTCGATTCCCTCCTCGGGGCGATAGGCGGGCATGTGCTGGAAATCATCGAGGGGATGGGGCAGTTCGCCTTTCTCATCCGCTCGACCGTCCAGTGGCTGCTGCGCGCTCGCGTCGAATGGGGACAGGTTTTGAGGCAAATGCTTTTTATCGGGGCCCAATCCATGCCGGTCACCACCATGACCACATTTTTCACCGGGATGGTGCTGGCCCTGCAATCCGGGTCATCCTCCAAGCATTTTTTTAATGAGCCCCTTTTCATAGGCACCGTGGTGAGCTTTTCCATGGTCATGGAATTAAGTCCGGTCATGACCTCCTTGGTGGTTTCCGGCCGAGCGGGCGCTGCGATCGCGGCGGAACTCGGCACCATGAAGGTGACCGAACAGGTTGACGCGCTTTACACCCTGGGCACCAATCCTATCCGTTATTTGGTGATTCCCCGCGTCCTGGCGTTTTTATTCGTGCTGCCGGTTTTGATCGTTGTTTCTGATTTTTCCGGCGTGCTGGGAGGCTGGGTGGTGGCCAATGCCAAATTCAGGATCTCTCCCAACGTCTACTGGCATGACATCGTAGATAATATGGAAATAAAGCATTTTTTCCACGGTTTTCTTAAGACTTTTGTTTTTGCTTTTATCATTTCCTTTATTTCCTGCTATAAGGGGATCTCGACGCGGGGAGGGGCGCAGGGCGTGGGCAAATCCACCACAGAGGCGGTGGTTTACAGCATGGTCTGCGTGCTGGTCACGGACTATTTCGTAACCGCCATCCTGGTGGCTTTGGGAATTACCTAAACGGACCATGATCGAAGCCCAGGGAGTTAAAAAAAGCTTCGGCAAGCACCATATCCTGCGCGGGGTCGACTTGATCGTGGAGACCGGCGAAACCCTGGTGATCATCGGAGGCTCGGGCTGCGGCAAAAGCACTTTTCTAAAAAGCGTGATAGGATTGATCCGGCCGCAAGAGGGTTCCATCACGGTTGACGGCGTGGATATCACGAGGCTGTCCGATGAGGCCTCCATCGCCCAATACCGCAAGAATTTCGGCTATCTTTTCCAGGAAGGCGCGCTCTTCGATTCGTTGACGGTATGGGAAAACGTGATTTTCGGCTTGCGCTATCTAGCCGATGACATCCCATCTTCACGCTACCGCAAAATCGCCAAGGAGAAGTTGGCTTTGGTGGGGCTTAAGGATGTTGAGGACTTCATGCCCTCGGAGCTTTCCGGAGGCATGAAAAAGCGCGTAGCCCTGGCCCGGGCCATCGCAGCGGAGCCGTCTTATATATTGTATGATGAGCCGACGACGGGCCTGGATCCGATTATGTCGGATGTGATCAGCGATTTGATTCTGGATCTCCAGAAAAAACTCAAGGTCACGTCGATAGCGGTCACCCATGATATGAAATCGGCCTACAAGATCGCCAGCCGCATTGCCATGCTGCATGAGGGCAGGGTTTTGGGAGTGGCCCATCCCGAAGTCATCAGAGTCAGCACCAATCCTTACATTCGCCAATTCGTCGACGGTCTAAGCCAGGGCCCAATCCAGATGAAACTGAAGGATTACGAGCCGGAACCGGAGCCCCGCTAGATGCTTTCCTTGGAGGCAAAAGTCGGCGCCTTTGTCGTGACGGGTCTGGTGCTGCTGGCCGCGGCCATTTTCCTGCTCGGCGAATATCATTTGGAAAAGCGCTACACCATTTACGCCACTTTCCATGACGTGGCCAATCTCAACAAAAACGCCCCGGTCAAACTTTCGGGAGTCGAGGTAGGCCAGGTCGCCGATATCGTCCTGATCGACAGTCAGGCCAAGGTCGTCATGGCCATCCGCCAGGGAGTCAATATCTACAAGGACGCGGAATTCGCCATCGGCTCCACCGGCATCATCGGCTCCAAATACCTGACGATAGAACAAGGGCATTCCGACGCCGGGATTATTTCTCCTCATTCCACCGTTATCGGCAGGGACCCTGTTTCCATCGAAAAGGCCTTGGCCACGGCGCTTAACAGCCTGCAGAATCTGATGGGTGAGTTTAGCCGGGAAGGCCCGCGCGGGTCGGTGACCGGCAATCTTCAGGAAACCGTGGCCAATCTGCGGGAACTTACGGCCAACATGAACGATTTGATCGAATCAACCAAGCCGGGGCTTGCCCGCGCCATGGACCGGGCCGATCAGATCACGGCGAAATTGGACCAGCTCTTGGCCAAGAGCAATGAGATGATGACGGGCCTCTCCTCGGATAAGGGCGCGGTGGGCGCGCTTCTCCATGATGAGAAGCTCAAGGAAGACGTCAAGCAAACCGTGGCCTCGGTGAAAGAAGCCGCCGGCGCCGCCAAGGACGTCTTGGGGCGCATCACCCAATTCCGGGTTTATTGGAATTACGATTGGCGCTACGAGCACGCCGTCAGGTCCTCGCGCGCCGATATCGGGCTTAAGATAGTGCCTCGGGAAGGCCGCTACTATTATATCGGAGGGTCGAATTTAGCCAATATTTCCGATCAGCCGAGCGGCCGCGGCACGGATTACGCGCAAAAAAACCGCGTGGACGGCTTGCTGGGCTTCGTGCGCGGGCCGTTTGACCTCGGGGTGGGGGTGCTCCGCTCTGGCGGGGGGGCCCGGTTGACCGTGACCCCGTTTCATAAGCATCCTCTGGGCAACAGACTCAGCGTAGTGGCTCAAGCCTATGATTTGGGCATCATGGCCCGGATTCACCGCATTTTCGGCATGGGAGCCCGGGTCGAGGATCTGCAGGAGGTCAAGCGCTATCAAACCTGGGCCAATATCACTTTCGAGGACCAGGATGTCGCCTATCTTTTCGGCATGGTCTCCTTTGGAGCGGCCGGGACCAAGGGACGCAGCAAGAAGTAGCCCCTATGGCGAGATTAAAATCGATTTATCGCTGCCAGGACTGCGGCTATAGCTCCCCGAAAGGCATGGGGCAATGTCCGGATTGTTCAGCTTGGAATACGATGGTGGAGGAGGTCGTGGAATCCCGGCCGTTTTCCTTGGCTGGAATGGGTTGCGGGACCGCGGCCGGGGGCGCGGGGGGGATGATTGATTTCAGCTCCGAGTCCGTGCCGCTCAGCCAAGCCCTGCTCTCGCCGCAATTGGATCAGCGAACGGCGACCGGAATGGTCGAGTTCGACCGGTTATTGGGCGGAGGCGTGGTGGCGGGCCAGGTTTGCTTGCTGGCGGGGCCTCCTGGCATCGGCAAATCAACCTTGATGCTGCAGGCCGCGGCCAAATTCGCCCAAGCGGGACCAGCGGAGCGCAAGGTGCTCTACATCACCGGCGAAGAATCCCTCAAGCAGCTGTCTTCCCGGGCCGCGAGGCTGGGGGTAAAAAGCGAATCCCTTTATCTTCTTTCCGAGACCGGCCTGGCCAAGATTTTAGGGGCCGTTGAGAAACTCAAGCCTTGGCTGATCATCCTGGATTCGGTGCAGACCGTTTATCACCCAGAGCTTGCCTCGGGGCCCGGTTCCGTGGCCCAGGTGCGCGAATGCGCGGCCGCGCTGCTGCGCCTGGCAAAGAGCACGGACATGGCCGCCTTTTTCCTGGGCCATGTCACCAAGGACGGGACCTTGGCCGGCCCCAAGGTTCTTGAGCATATTGTCGATACCGTGCTCTATTTCGACACCGAGCGTCACGATTTGCTGCGCGTGTTGCGCGCGCAAAAAAACCGCTTCGGGCCCACCGATGAGGTCGGACTTTTTTCCATGGGCGAGCAAGGCCTTAAGGAGGTCAAGGACGCCTCCTCTTTCTTTATCGCCGACCGCGATCAAAAAGCTCAGGCGGGACGTTCCATTTCCGTGACCCTGGAAGGCTCCCGGCCCATGCTCATCGAGCTGCAGTCCCTGGTGGTTTCCACCAAATACCCCTTGCCCCGGCGCATGGCCACGGGGCTTGATTTAAACCGCGTCCTGGTTCTGCTGGCCGCCATGGAAAAGCATTTGCGTCTGAGGCTGGAAGACCGCGATGTGTTCGTCAGCCTTTCCGGGGGCGTTCGTCTTAAGGACCCTGCCCTGGACTTGGCCGCCTGCATGGCCGTGGCGGCTTCCGCGCGGGATAAGGCCTTGCCTGCCGACTGGATCATGGTCGGGGAAGTCGGGCTTCTCGGCGAAGTCAGCCGCGTGCCCCAACTTGACAATCGCCTGCGCGAAGCGGCCAAGGCCGGATTTAAAAAAGCTTTGATCGCCGGCCGGGCGGTCAAGGATATCCAGAGAGGGCTGGGCCTGGAGCTGGTCGGCGTGTCCAGCCTTCAAGAAGCCGCCGGCATTTTATTCGGAATATAGTCGGAATATAAGAAGTATAGGGGTCATATATATATGGGCATATGGGCATTAAGGTTATTGATTGTCGCAAGCTGTCCCGCGATCGTTTATTTTCAGATTGTGCGTACCCCCAAGGGCGCGGCCCTGGGCCTTGCCGTGGGTGCGGGCATCGTGGCCTTGGAGATGCTGGTCGCTCAAATCAACCTGATCGTCATGATCTCGGGCGTGCTGGGCGCGGTAGTGGGCATCATCATCGCGAATTTGGCCGACTACGCGATGTCATTGATCAACAATCAGGCGCTGAGCGCCGTTTGGGAGAAATATGCGATATTGCGGTTTTTTGCCTTCGGCGTGCTGGGCATGATCATCGCCATCCGCAAGCTGCCTGAGTTCGACGATCTGGACAAGGATTTGCTCAAGATGAGCCGTCGCCGCGGCGCCGATATGAAGGTGATGGACACCAGCGCCATTATCGACGGCCGGGTGATCGACATCGGCGAGACCAAGTTTCTTTCCGGCGCGCTGATCGTGCCCCGCTTCGTGCTCCATGAGCTGCATCAATTGGCCGACAGCGCGGACTCGCTTAAGCGCGCGCGGGGCCGCCGCGGCCTTGATATCCTGGCGCGGCTTCAGGAAAACCAGGATATCCCCGTCAAGATTATGGACAAGGACGTCGTCGAAATCTCCGAGGTCGACGGCAAGGTGGTGCGCCTGGCCAAGGACCTGGGCGCCAAGGTCATCACCACCGACTTTAACCTCAACAAGATCGCGGCTTTGGAGGGCGTGGTCTGCCTCAATATCAACGACCTCTGCACGGCGCTTAAGCCCGTGGTTTTGCCCGGCGAGGCCATGAGCTTGTTCGTCATGAAAGAGGGCAAGGAGCGCGATCAGGGCATCGGTTATCTCGACGACGGCACCATGGTGGTCATTGAAGACGGCCGCAAGCATATCGGCAAGCGCGTGGAGGTGGGGGTCACCTCCATCCTGCAGACCTCGGCCGGGCGCATGATTTTCGGCAAGTTCAAGGGCGCCCAGGTGTGAAATCGTGCGCGATTATCGTCGCGGCGGGCACGGCAAGCCGCATGGGCCGGCCGAAGCAGTTTTTGCCCTTGGGCGATAAGACGGTGGTGGAGTGCTCCTTGGAGGCATTCCTGGGCATGGACGAGATCGAGAGAATCATTCTCGTCATGACCGCCTCGGCCATCGCGGAGCATGGGGGAAGGCTGGCTTGCCCGCGCGTTAAAATAGTAGAGGGCGGCGCCACGCGCCTGGATTCGGTGCGGCTCGGATTTAAGGAAATCGCCGAGGACGTCGACGTGGTCGCGGTGCACGACGGCGCCCGTCCCCTGATCACGCCGGGCATCATTCGCGAGGTGATCGAAGAGGCCTATGAATCCGGGGCCGCCCTTCCCGCCGTCCCGGTCAAAGACACCCTCAAAAAGGTAGCCAGCAAGCAGTTATGGATTTCCGGCACGCCGGTGCGTTCCTCGTTCTGGGCGGCGCAGACGCCGCAATGCTACCGGCGCGAAATTTTGGAGGAAGCCTTGGAAAAGTTTCCGGAAGAAAAAGACGCCACGGATGAAAGCCAATTGGTGGAAAAGTCGGGCCATAAGGTGAAAATAGTGCCCTCCAGCTACGAGAATTTCAAGATCACCACCCCCGAGGACCTGGTCATGGCGGCGGCCCTGCTTGACGAGCGCCGGGGAG
>MGUO01000315.1:0-12691 GCA_001800015.1 Elusimicrobia bacterium RIFCSPHIGHO2_02_FULL_57_9 | reverse complement strand
ATCTTGGGGTTTTCCGGGGAAATAGGGCTGATGTTTCCCCCGGAAAACCCCAAGATCAAAAATATCGCCAGCGCCGACATCATCGCGGCGGTGATGGCCAAGCTGATCGCCGCCGGCGGCGCACTGTCCCACTTGGACATCACTTTGATCGCCGAGCAGCCGAAATTAAGCCCTCATTACGATGCCTTCAAGCGTTCCCTTTCCGAGTTGTTCGGCGTTACGGCCGGGAGCATTAATTTAAAGGCCAAATCCCACGAAGGCCTTGATTCCATAGGCCAAGGCAAGGCCATCGCCTGCTACGCCGTGGCCACGCTGCTTTTGCCGGCCTAAGCCCGCCAGTTAGCGATAGGCTTCGCGCCGGTGCTTGATGCGGTAGAGATAGACGATTTTGGCCTTGTCGTCGATTCGATACAGGATGCGGTAGTCCCCGGCCCGAAGGCGATACCCTTCTTCCGCGGTTAGTTTGATTATGCCTATGGGCCGGGGCTCTTGTCTTAAGCCCAGAATTCTAGTCTTGATGCGGTCAAAGGCCGCCTTTTCCAGAGCTTCTAGATCTCGTGATGCTGAAGGAAGAGCTTTGATCTCATACATGGCTGCGCCGCAATCTGAGATATTCTTCGAAACTTATGGCGTCTTTTTCGTGAGATCTGTGCTTTTTGAAGTCGAGCAGGTCCTCGTTAAGTTCTTCCCGTTCGATCTGCTCGAGAAGAGCTTTCTCGATGAAAAAGCCCTGTTTGATTCCGCGCTCGGCGCAGTAGCGGCGCATCCTTTCGGCGACCTGCGAGTTTAACCTTACGGCCAGACTTTTTTTAGTAGGCATGATATTATTATGTATACCATCAAAAGTTATCTTTGTCAAGTAAAAGTTTGCAAAAGAAATTATTTATTATATTCAGAATTCCACCCGGCTTGACCCCGGCAGACAAGCACTGACCAAAGTCCTATTGACTTGGGGCGTTAAAATCCCCAATACTTATTAAGGAATCCTATGCACTCTCGAGACTGCCGGGGCGTCACCTTGGTTGAGCTGATGATTGCCACGGCCATTTTGAGCAGCGTCGTTCTGGGAAGCCTGGGCGCGTTTTCATACATCACCAAGTCCATTCGCTACTCGCGGCAAAAAACCATCGCCGTCAACATCGCGCAGGAACGCATGGAGGTGCTCAAGAACTACTCTTATTTCCAGCTTATGGTGACCACCAACTCGGTTACCGACGGCAATTATTCCCCCGCGGTGGTCTATGACGGCTCCACCTATGCCCCCGAAACCATCAGCCTTTGGGGCAATCCCCCTTTCCGGCGCGTCGTCTATGTGGCTTACGCGGACATGTCGGGAACTTCCATCTCAACGGTGTCCTACAACTCCAACGACACGGGAATCAAGCAAGTAAGCGTCTATGTTCTTTGGCAGGACGGCGCGACCTATAAGAAAGTCGAGCTTAAAAATCTTTTCTCCAATCCGGCCGCCGCCGCCCTCGATTCGCAATTTAAGGGCAAGGTCACTATTTCGGGTTCGGCCGCGGTCTTGCCCGGGGCCCTGGTCAAGGTGGTGGGAAATCCAAATTGGAAAGGGACCGCCGATTCCCTCGGAGACTACAGTTTCCAGGTGTCGCGGGGCACCTATTCCCTGGTGTGTTCCTCAGCCGGCTATTTTACGCGGAGCGTCAACAACCTGGTTGCTTCGCGCGGGGCCGTGACCAATCAGGATTTCTCCATGCTTAAAATCGGCTCGGGGACGGTGACGGGGCAGGTGTGGATCTCCACCAGCCTTCTCATCAGCCAAGTGGTAGCCGCGACTGATACAGTCATGGGTGATGGGACGCCGCGGGAGGTTGAATACTTCGAGCTTTTCAACCCCACAACCTATCCCATAAATATCGGTGTGACCGGCGGTCCTAAAATCATCCGGATGAACCACTACGATGAAGATCCCGGACAAAGTAAGAGCGACACGGACTTTTCCTTCACTCATGTCTCCACCTATGTCAGGCCCGGAAGCTATTATCTAGTCGCCAACGCCACCTCGTTTTGCGTTCTGGGCCAGCAACGGATTGCGGATGCCTACTACGGCCACCCGGCGACCGCGAACTATATACGCAACGATAGGGCCACCGCTATTGAGCTTGAGCGTGTCTCGGACGGCTTCCTGCTTGATACCGTGGGCTGGGACGACAACAATAATACGGGGCCCAGAAAGGAAGGGGTATCTTTTTCCCTTGCTGCGACCGATGGACTTGATTTGGACATGCAGATTGTCCGGCTCACCCACCCTGGAACCGTCAGTTCAACGCTGGGAAACGCCTACGACACGAACAACAACTCCGTCAACTTTTCGAGCTACTCTCCCATCGCTGTTGCGCCCAAAAATACCACGATTATCCAAGTTCCGGTAAGCGGCACTCCAGCGCATGGCGCCTTTGTTTTCGCCTCCGATGGCCTATCCACGCCTGTTCAAGCCCAGGCCGTCAATTCGGGCACCAACTCGGAATATGCCCAATTTACCCTCACAGGCGTGGCTACCGGGACGGTCAACGTGACTCTGCTGCAGGGCTCTTACATGCTAGCGGTCTCAACCGTGGAGGTGACTCAAAGCGCTACGACCCAGATTCCCAATGCCACCACCGATCCTCCATGGCCCGTGGCGGGATATTATTCGTCTCTTCTTAGTTCCGTTACCGCAGGCGGTTATGTCCGGGGTTATGTCTACGGCAGCGGCGCGGATTATTCGACCCCGCTAAGCGGAATACTGGTGGAATGCAACGGGGCCACGGCCCGGACCACCTCCGCGGGCTATTATATGATCAACTCGGCGGCTGGAACGGTGGTCGTCAACGCTAATTTTAATTCGGACAACAGCAATTATGCCACCGACGCCGCCGTGGGCACCGTCACGGAAGGCAGCTTAACCTTCATCACCGGCTCTCCGTACTTCCATCTGGGGCAGGCGGGCCAGATAATGGGTTATGTCACCTCGGGCACGGGAGCGCTGCCGAATGTCGTGGTCAAGGCCGTGCGGGGCGTGGCCACCTTCGAGGGAGCCTCGGACAATACCGGCCATTTCTACATTGCGGCCTCCACCTCAGCCACCGGCTACGACGTTTCGCCGGAGCTCGATCCCTCGCAAAGCTATACCACCGATCCCGATCCTTTGACGGCCACGCTCACCGCGCCGGGATCCAACATTTTCGTCGGCACCATCACGGTTTCGGGAGGGTTGGGGACCATCACCGGCAGCGTAGAGGATCAGGGCGATGCCATAACCACGGGTGTGCTTATTATCGCCAGTACCGGAACCATCACCGATCCTCCGCCTTCTATTTACGGTTCTTCTGCCCCGGCCCTCGGCAATCCCTATTATGCGGCCTCAAGCGTGGCGGACGGCAAATACTCTCTGGATGCTCGTGGGGGCACCTACAATATGCGCGCCTATTATCCCGTGGTTAATATCAACACGGGAGCGGTAAGCTACAACAGCAAGACAAAAACCGGCGTGGTCGTGACGGCCGGCCAGACCACGCCGCTCCAGGACTTCACGGGATCATGGCCATGATAGGAAAACACATAAATGCCAAGGGCTATACGCTTTCGGAAATGCTGATGGTCGTGGCCATCATGGGCATTCTCGCTTCCGTCGCGGCGCCGTTGCTGGTGAGGGTGACGAACTTCTGGCGTCAAACCACGGCGCGCAATGAAATCGAAAGGGATGTGCGCGCGAGTCTGGACATCATCAACCGCTTCCTAAGGCAGGCGGACCGCAGAACCGTGCTTCTCGGCCAGGTTTCAGGACAGCCTCCCTATTCCCGGGTTTCCTTCATTACGGAGAAGGGGCAGAGCGTGGTTTTTTACCAGCAAGGCAACAAGCTCTATATGTCGCTGGACGGCGTTAGTTCCATGCTTTCCGAGCGCGTAGGCTATATCGCTTTCACCTATCCACGCACCGATGATACCAGCATCGTTTCCGTGGCCGTGACCATGCAGGCGCCCACGTATTTGGGGGGCCGCAAGGCCCTGCAACTGTCCATTTCCAAAGTGAGGATCATGAATTGATCAACAACCGAGGGCAGATGTTGGCGGGGGTTGTCATGATCATGCTGATTCTCATGATATTTATTCCCACCATGGTGCTCTACGTGCAAAACGAATCTCGGTGGAGCGTGAAGTATCATCAAAATACCACGGCTTTCCAGCTGGCCGAGGCCGGCATCGACAGGGGATATAGGAAAATATCGGAAAGCACGACCACCTGGGCCAACGGCCAAGCGGGGATTTTCCCTTCGGGCTACGGCTTCAACGCTTCTTATGGCGATTTATATGGAGGCTGTTATGCCATTTCCATAACAAGCGGTCCGGATGAGGAGCAGGTTACAATCCTCGCTATCGGCAAGGAGAAAAAGGAGAAGGAAGTCCGGGCCATCCAGGCGGTTTATGACAACTCGACCGTCGGTGACACCGCGATACGCGGCCAATCCGGCGTCACCATCAGCGGCTCCAACACCCAGGTTCATTGGGGGGCAATAGTCTCCCCCAAAAGCGTTGCCATGAACGGCCGGACCTTCCCTCAGGTTTGGAGCGCCGGCTCCATTGACCTCGATGCCAACGGCTCCACCCCTCCCAACTGCGATTCTCCCAACTGCTTGCAATGGCACTCTTACGATCCCAACATTCCTGCCGATCCAGGGATCGATACAAGCGCTTTCCTCAATGCCGCCATTAGCTCGGGAACCTTTTATAGCGGCAATCGATGCTGGGGCAAGAACAGCGGAACCGCCTGCGGGGTCTCTTGCGACACCATTTGTTCGGACTCCACCAGCTGCGCGACGGGCCGGACCTATTACGTCGAAGGGGCTCTGTGCGTGGAGGGCAAGATATTCGTCCAGGGCACTTTGTTTGTCGCGGGCAACGTCACCCTGCCCAACGGCCTGGCCGGAGCCGCGACGCGCAACGCCGTTTTGCCGCAAAAGGCCTGGCAGCAATACGGCAGTTCTTGGACTGCCTATACCGACGCCAATTGGGACCCGACCGAACCCGTAAGTTTTCCCGGGCTGACCTCCAGTTACAGCTCTCCCGAAGGCACCACCGTGAGCCTCGACAAGGTGATGGTGGATGGATTTTTTTATGTGGGGGGAAACCTCACCCAGAGCGGCGGAGCGGGACAGACCAAGATCATCGGCGCCGCCTATGTGGCGGGGAATGTGACCGTCACGCCGAACAATTTTTTCGTGTATTACAGCGAATCAGCCGGCTCCTATATCAAACCCACCAACATTATCCTTTCCCGACAATCATGGAAGGATTTGCCCGGCCGGGCGTGGCCGTCCACGCTCACTTGTCCTTGAGGCGGGCCCGTCGTCTTATTTGGGAAGTTTAAGGCAATAGCCTCTTCCGTTAATGTAAATAATCCATTCATCGGATTTCCAACCAAGCTTAAGGCGAATTCTGCGCACATGGACGTCCACTGTTTTAAGGCTGCCTTCCGAAGGAGGGTCCATGCCCCAAAGATCCCGGTACAGCGAAGTCCTATCGCGAGTTCCGGGGCTGCGCGCAGCCAGGTCGTATAATATGCTGAATTCCTTGGGAGTAAGGTGCGAGATATCGCGGCCGCCGATCCGCGCCAGCTTTTGATTGTAATCCAATCGCAGCGGCCCCAGTCTTAAGGCGCCGGACTTCTTGTTTTCTGCGGGGGCTCTCCTCAAAAGGGCCCGGCAATGAGACAAAAGGCGCTCGGCCTTGACCGGCTTGGTCAGGGAACCGTCGGCCCCCATGTCGAGGCAGGCGATATCCTGCCCCTCCGTGTCCTTGCCGGTCAGCATGAGAATCGGGATTCCCGCCGTCTCGGTTTTCTGCTTAAGTATTTGGCAGACATCGATGCCGTGGATGCCGGGCAGGACCAGGTCAAGGATGATCAAGTCAGGGCTTTGTTTTTGCGTCATGGATACTCCCGCTTTTCCGGTTCCCGCCTCGGCCACCAGGTAGCCGTAATCCTTCAGGGTCTGGCCTAATTGCTTTCGAAAAGAGGGATCGTCGTCTATGATCAATATCGTCTCCGCCATGTTTAGATTTTATATAAATTGATCTATGCAGGCTAAATACCTCTTCTTCTTCCGGGCAGTGCTTTTTGAAACCCTCCTTTTTCAGGTCATCTATGCCCCCCTAGAGGCGCCAGGCTGGTATATTTGGCTGGCTATCGGCCTTTACGCCTTTTTTGTCCCGGCATGGTATATCGCGTGTTTAAAGCGGGAAATTCCGCAAGCCTGGAATTTGTGGTCCTTTACGGTGGATATCGGCGCCACCTCCATTATTTTTTATTTAACCCAAGGCATCGCCAGCGAATTTTATATAGCTTACTTCCTGGTGATTCTGGCCTCGTGTTTTCTCGATAGCCTGGTCTACAGCTTCATTGTCGGCGGCGTCGCCTGTATCGTCTACGGCACATTGGCTTTTCCGGGGCAGGAGGCTTTCCTTCAGGCCCAGCACCTGATGCGCCTTTCGTTGCTGTTGACCACCTCTTTTTTCAGTTCGTATATGGTGGACGGCGCCAGGCGCGCCGCCAGCGTTGTCGAGGGCCGCTACCGCGACCAAATCGCTTGGCTGCAGAGGCTGACTTTAGTCGGCCGGGCCCTGACGGGAATTCTGCATGAGGTTAGGACTCCCTTGGGCACGATAATCCTTACCGCAGATCGCATCCGCTACCTTATTAAACGCGGCGATCATCATATTATCGAAGAACAGCTGCGAATAATCGACCAGGAATCCCAGCGCTCGGTGGACATTTTAAGCAACTTCCTGGAGTATACAAAGCCGACGGATCTGCAGCTCAACCCCGTCTCTCTGTGCCCGCTTGTTCAGGCAGCCTTGGATGCGATGAAAATCCGGATAGAGGAGCGCGGCGTCATCCTTAACTGCGACCTTGATCCGGAGCTTCGCGTCTTGGGCAGCGGCAGGCATCTCATCCAGGTTTTCACCAATCTGTTCATGAACGCCATCCATGCTATGCCGATGGGGGGCAAGCTTTCGGTGTCGGCTCGGGACGATGGGTCCTTGGTGAAGATCGAGGTCTCGGATACCGGCGCTGGAATCGAGCCGGAAGTCATGAATCATTTGTTTGAGCCCTTTGTCAGCTCCCACCTCTCGGAAGGGGGACATGGCCTCGGGCTGCATATCGCGCGCTGGATCGTTCAAAAGCACAACGGCGAAATCCTGATCGAGAGCGAAGGCCCGGGAAAGGGCGCCCGCATCACGGTTACTCTCCCTTTAGCGCCGAAAAGTTAACCAGAAGTTTCGTTGCAATCGCCGGCTTGCGGACCTATCCTTGGATAGATGAAAGCGCCAAGCAAGGTTGACAAACCGGTTGCTCGCGGATACACTAACGAGACCATATGTGCAAATACGCATTACGGCGGCTATAGTGGCGAAATTAAAAGGCGGACGCTCGAGCATGACGCCCAAGTCCCAATATTTCCGGATCAATCTGACCTTGCCGGAGGCCTTGGACCGTTTTTTAGAGGAAGTAGGCATGGAAGCGAAGGCTACCAAGGGCTACAAGCTTCCCAAAACTCTTATCGTCAGGGCCTTGGTGCGAATGATGGGCGAATTGGACGTGGACGTGGCCGCCGTAAAGACCGAGGAGGAGCTGCTCGAAAGACTGCTCCAGGCGCACAAAAGGAAGAAGTAGCGATTCCGGGGCGCGTTTGCCCCGGTTTTTAATACATACGATTTGTGTATTTGTGTATTTATATAAATTAAAATGAGGCAAAAAACACGGGCCGTATCGGTGCATTTAACAGGGACAGAGTTGCGTCTGCTGCAGAAGCTGGCCTTCTCAGCCAGGAGATCCGGCGGACGCAAGCTGGCGGCGAGCGTGATTTTGAGGGCGCTTATACGGATGATGCAGCGGCTCGATGTAGATTTAGCCGGAGTAAAATCGGCGGAGGATTTAAAACGAAGGCTTTTGACAGCCAGGATCAAAAAATAACCGAGGTGAAACATAATGGGTTGCGGTCGCATTGCCAGAGGAGCTTCGGGAGTTTCCCTTGTCGAGTTGATGGTCGCTACGGGCATCCTCTCCGTTGGCATTTTGGGTTTGGTTGGAGCGACGCTGGGCATACAGAAATCGATCCAGAATTCCAAGAGCAGGACACTGGCCGCCAACCTGGCCCAGGAAAAATTACAGATTCTCACGCAGAAGAGCTATTATCAAGTGCTCGTCACCACCGATCCTTCCTACCGCACCGACTACTCTCCCAATATTCCTTACGATGGAGGCTATTTTCCACCGGAGTCTGTTTTGGAAGGAGGCATCCGTTTCACCAGGCTTAGCTATGTTCAGGTGGCCCAGGAGATCTCGGGCTCGCTGACGTTTTTATCTCCCACCACGCAAGATACCAGCCTGAAGCTTATCACGGTTACGGTGTTGTGGGCGCAGGGAGCAGACAGGAAAAAACTGCAGGTAAAAAGAATATTCGCCAACCCGGACACAAGCATGGCCAATTGTATTTTTACCGGAACCGTGAGAAGCGCTTCCAGCCCCTATCCGGCAATCAACGGGGCTTTGGTGAATGTGGCCGAAAATATGGGCTGGCGCAACGCCTCGGACGCCGCGGGAAGCTACACCATAAATCTTAATCCCGGGGATTTCACCATAATGGCTTCCGCTCTCGGCTTTTTCCCGGAATTGCGCAACGCCTCGATCGCCGCTAATCAGTCCTCGACGCAGGATTTCGACCTTATTCCCATGAGTTCCGGGACAATACGTGGCACCGCCTGGATGAACCCTAATCTCATCATAAGCCAGGTGGTTGTGCAAACCAATACTTGGGTGGGAGGAGGCTCGTTTAAAAATGTCGAGTATATCGAGTTATTTAATCCCACGACAGCCGCGATCGATATGGGCTTGACGGGAAATTCGCAAGTGCGGATAGATTATGATGCCGAAGCCGCCGGGCTTGATCATCCGCACGCGGATTTCAACTTCGTTTACATGACTACCCATGTCCCGGCGGGAAAACATTATTTGATCGCCAATGCCACCTCCTTTATGATCCTGGGTTCGGTGATCAGCGCTGACGCCTGTTACGGCTTGGCGGCCAACTGCGATTCCATGCCGACTTTCCCGGATTATCTGGATAATCATAGAGCTGGAGATATTCGGCTTGCGAACTACGCGACTAACACCCCCTATGACGTCGTAGGCTGGAAAGACGGCGAACTGGGCTCGGACATGCCGGATAATTTCGAGGGAGCCGCGATTCCTAACTACACCGCCGGAGGGTTGGACGGCATCGGAGCGGGGAATCAGATCGTGCGCACCTCAAGCCCTTCGTTTATCAGCGATATTTACGCAAGAGCCTATGACTCGGATAACAACTCTCTGGACTTTTTCTATCCATCCGCCTCTTTTACAGGCGTTGAGCATCGCCCCAGAAGCAGCGCGGACTCATCCCAGCCGCTGGTTGCCGGCAAGCCCGCCAACGGCGCCGTGATTTCCAGCATCGATGGCCTTTCCTCTCCGACTACCGCCTATCTGGTAGGCAGCCCTCCGCGCGCGGAGTTCAGTCTGACGCAAGTGGCCACCGGCACCTGGACGGTATTTATCGCCAGCGGGGGCCTGTTTCTGGAAAATTCCACGGTGACGATAGCGGCTTCAGGGGCGGTCTATACCTTCCCCAGCAGCACGACCATACTCACTGAAAGCAACTCTTTCGGATTTATCAGCGGCACCGTCACCGATGGTCTTGGAGCTGTCATCACCAATCCCTTCCTGATCACCGTTAGCCCAGGGGCCGCGGGTTCCAGCGTGAGCGCGGCCAATGGGCGGTATCTGCTGCAAGTGGTTCCGGGAGTGGTGGATGTGACCGCCAATCCAGGCAATTCCAATCCCAACTATGTCTCTCAATCTTCTCAGGCTCTTAATATCTCTTTAGGAGAAGTCAAATCCGGGGTCGATTTCATGCTTTCCCAGGGAGGGCGCATCTCCGGTTTTGTCTCGAGAGACGGCAGCAATCCGTTGCCAGGCGTCGCCGTGGCCGTTCTGGACGCCAATGGCAGCTCTCACGATCAGCAGGTGAGCGATCTTAACGGGCGCTTCACAACGGTGAATATGGCGACGGGCGCGTATTCGGTGGAGCCGGTATTGGGATCGCATGAAAGTTCCAATCCCGCGGCCACGAGCGTGACCGTCGCCATAGGGGAGACCGTCTCAGCTGGCACCTTCACGATTTCAGGAGCTTTGGGAACTATCGCCGGGTCGGTGAATGCCGGAGGAGCTTCGATCACGACCGGGGTTCTTATCGTGGTTACGACGACGACTCTTTCCGGGACTCCGCCCGCTCCTCCGGCGCTAAGCACGGCGACCTTGACGAGCGTTCCTTACTACATAACTTCCAGTTATGAGGACGGCAGCTATGCCGTGGAAGTGCGCCAGAGCACCGCTGCTCCTTTTTATAACGCTTACGGCTACTATACTACCGTCAGTTCCACGGGGGCCGTTAGTATAAGTTATCAACAACTCAGCAATATTTCAGTCACCGCGGGCCAGACGACGGCGAACAAAAACTTCTCATGGTGAAATGGTGAAGACACAGGGATATAGTCTGATGGAATTGCTGCTTGTGGTCGCCATTCTAGGTATTTTATCGACTATGGGCGCCCGGCTGATGATTCAAGTAAACCGTTATTTTCAATTGACCGTCGCCAGAACGGATCTCCAAAAGGAAGCCCGCGCCGCCATGTATCTCATCAGTCGTAATCTCAGGCAGGCGCAAGCCGCTACGATTATCATCGACCGCGCCGTCGGCCAGCCGTTTTATTCCCGGATCACTTTCTTAAAAATTCAAGGGGGCAGCGTCCGTTATTATCAGAATGGAAATCAACTGGTTCAAACCGTAGACGGCAGGAATCAGATATTGACGAAAAACTTGCGGTATTTGGCTTTCAGCTTTCCGCGCTCCGACGATCTCAGCATCGTCTCCGTTTCCATGACTTTGGAAAAGGCCACATATCAGGGGAAGAAAAAAGCCCTGCAGATGGCGTCAGAAAGGGTTAGGGTGATGAACTAATGAGAAAAAAAGAGCGAGGTCAAGTTCTGGCCGGAGTGATCGTGGTGCTGGTCCTCCTGCTCATTATCGTGCCGGCGATGGTGACCTGGGTGCAACAAGACAGCCGGCAAGCGGTCAAGGACCAAAAGACCACGGTGGCGTTTAACTTGGCCGAGGCAGGCATAGATAGGGGAATGTGGAAGCTTAAAAGCGCAACGAGCACCTGGGTTGCCGCCAGGGACGGAATAGTCATAACAGGATATAATTTCGATTCAACCTATGATGACGTGCCCGGTGGCACCTACCGCATCCGTTTTAGCACCGGGCCGGCCTCCGACCAGGTGACCATAACGGCCGAGGGACGGGACTCGCAGGCTAAAGAAACCAGAGCCATCCAGGTAGTTTATGAAAATCAATCCCTGCCGGGACCGATTCTGGCGTCTGGTTCGCTGACATATTCGGGAGCTTTTGAGACCCACTGGGGTCCGGTCCTGGCTCAGAATAACATCGTTGTCTCGGGCAATGCGGAAACGGAGCATTTTCCGCGGAAATACTCAAAGCAGGTCGTGTCCGGCGGAGCGGGCGCCAATGCCCGAGACACAAACGGCCTCAATCCTCCCAACACGGACAATATGGAGTGGTGGTCGGATTATCCCGTGCCGGATCTGCCCCAACTGGATTTTGTCACGCTGCGGGCCTCGGCGACGGCAAACGGCACCCTTAATTACTACAACGGCACGATCTCAAGCCATACCTATACCGGTTATCCCGCGGGAACGCACTACTGCAGAATAGCCGGCACCTCCGCGAATCATCCCGCGCCGCATAACCAGCATTTTGCGGACTCCAATCACCACCCCAAGTCCAAGGATAACCTAATTTGGTATTGGGACGGGGATCTCTACTTGACGGGGGGGAGCAATTTAAGCGGCCACTCGATCGGGATCAAGGGAACGCTCATCGTTCGAGGCAACTTTACCATAGAAACAGAGGACAATTACGGTCCTGTTGTCACTGTCCCGCAGAATGCCTGGGAAGAATATGCGCGAATCGGGGTTTCCAGCTATGACACCGCGACCCTAAACCAGTACCCGGCCGACGACGGATATCAACGGGTTAGAGCTATTTTTGACTTGGGGAATGAAAGTTGGACGGGCGGTCCTCCCAGCGCCTTCACTGACGTGGGGCTTAGCGGATTTGTCTATGTGGGCGGCAACCTTACCATCGTCGCAAACGCCATGAGTGATTATCATGGAGTTATATGGGTCGTTGGAAATATCGTCAACAACAATGTCGGGGAGCGCAGCCTGGTTTTTTACGACGGGACTTTAGGCAAGGATTTGCCGGTGCTCAATGTCATTTTGACCAGGGAGTCTTGGAAGGAGGTTGCGCCCAGCACCGCAGCCTGGCTATAACGAGCTCAGCGCCGGCGCCGCGGCAAAAATAGACCCAGCAAAACCGCCCCGCCTATAAACCCTCCGATATGGGCCCACCAGGCCACCCCGCCCATGTGCCGGGCTCCGCTTAAGGCCAGGCTTCCGGAATAGAACTGCGAGAGTATCCAAAAAAGTAGGAATAGGGAGGCGGGTATCTCGACGGCCCTGACAAATATGAAAATAGGAATCAGGGTCGGGACCTTCGCCCAGGGGTAGAGAAGG
>MGUO01000314.1:22879-29176 GCA_001800015.1 Elusimicrobia bacterium RIFCSPHIGHO2_02_FULL_57_9 | reverse complement strand
AAAGGCTGGATTGAAGCACAGCCGCCCGGCCGGGTAGCCGCGCTTTACTATGTCATGGGAGATCCTGGCGTGCTCAAAATACAGGAACCTGTGGAAATGAGGAAGGCCTTGCAGGCGGGTTTGGATGCTTGCCTGATGATTTATACAAAGCAAGAGGTCAAGGCTAAAGAGCATTGTCCCGGCAGGGCCCATGATAGCCATCCCGGTCAATATACAGGCAGCTCAGGGCAAAAGGGCGGGCCCAGCGCCAATAACGACTTTAACCCCTGGTGGGGCGCTTTTTTCGAGCATGCCGCGAAGACAGCCGAAAATATAATCAGCGATCCGCGTGTCATAAAGAAAATCATGGAGGAAATCGCGGCGACCCAGCAGCCGGGAAATAAATTGCCCGGGGATAAGGCTAAGGAGGATGAGCTCCGGGAAAAGCTGAAAAATATGACCGTCCAAGGCTACAGCTTCGCGGACCTTTATATTAATGGGGCCGAAGTCCGATGGGTTCCATGGCCGGGCCATAAGGATGAAAAAGGCAATCAGTTGGGTCGTTGGATATCCGTTAAGATCTACACCAAATTGATCAACAACCGGCCGGTGGATGAAATCGGAATATTTGATATTTCGGATCCGATGAAAAATCCCGACGCCGACCCCAGCTCATGGCGCATATCAGGCAAGAGATATTCTCTCAATACGAAAGAAATTTCCTTTAGCCATTGGAAAGACGGCCCCCAGTATAAATTGAAGATGGATGTGGATGGAAGCGTTAAATTGGAGAACATTAAAAATAAAGAGAAGGCCGACGATAATAGGATCATAACAAGCAAAAAGGATCTGTATCGGATGCGCCGCGAACAGGCGGAATTGGCCCCGCAAGTTGAAATAAACGGCCGTCATTTCAGGGCTCTTGGGCAGGGAGGGGGACGGGGCAGCGTGCTGCTGATGGCCGCTGATAAGGACGGCAAGCTGATAGGCGTCGGCAAGACTCCCGAGTTAATGTATGACGTCGCCGAGCTGACGGGGGGCATGGTCCAGCTTTTGACCGAGCCGCAGCCGGTGGGATTCGTCGGAAGGAACAAGGACGGCAAGCCGGCGTTCTACTGGACGAAGTGGAATGATGACGAAAAAGCTGTGGACTACCAGGAGTGCAACGATAAGGATGAGAAGATCAAATGCGGCTGGCCCGAGCCTAAGGCGGAGAAAAAGCCGGAGACCGCTCCGCCGGGAACCAAGCCGAATCCTGGCGAGGGTGGCAGCGGAGGGGGAAGCGGGGGAGGATCAAAGGAGGAAGGCTGGAGCGCGCGGATGGATGCCTGCAATCTTCCTGAAAACCTGAATCTAGAAGGCGCCGTGTCGAAATATCCCAGAAAAGAAAAATGGCCATGGCATGCCGTTACGCCGACAGGAGACAAGGAGGCGGCGAATAACACCTATCTATGCCTGCATGGCAAGGGCATATTGGGGTTTCGAGGGGTCATCACCAAGGAGGGGATCAGCGTCGTGGATGAGAAATATCTGGTGATTGATACCGTGATTCCCAAAAATTTCATCGAACCTCAGGATTTGGACGACAACGGGGTTGCCAACCTGGACCCAAAAAAACCAGAGTTTGTTAACGGCGAGCGTAGGACGAAATTAATAGAAGCGCGCCAGTATATCATACCGCTGGATGGGTTGGATAAGAAGCTGGAGAGCCTATTAAAGAAAAAGGGACCTCTCCCGCACGCGGAAAGGGTGGCTTGGATCAAAAGGAATTTGGACTTGGGACAAGGCGATAAACAAGTTTTTTATCCGAAAGTCGATGTTTATATTAAAAACATGCCCAGCGTGAAAATGGCTTTGGATCTGGCGGTAAAAACTTTCAGTAAGGAGTCGCCCCTGTTTAAGGATGAGGGCAAGCGTAAGAAGATCAATGAATACATCGCCTATCTTGATAAAGAGGCCGCCTCAGGCGGGATTACCGGGGATCAGCCGACCGTGGTGATTCATTTCTTCCCGCACACCGATAACGAACTTAATGACGAAAAAATATATCGCACGGTTATTTCAGCCAGTTCCTGGCTGAAAACCAAGGACAAGGCCTACGAGCTTGTTTATTGCCCCAATTCCAATAAAAAAAGATTGGAATATATCAACGAAATAAAGAAGTGGGAAGAGTGCAATAAAGAGAAAGAGCCTGCAGGCCGCTGACCGAGTCTTTGGGCCTATGATCCCATAGGCCAAAAGGCCCACGGTGGATAGGCCCTAAGTCCCTAGTCGCTTGCCCCGCCTCCTGTTACACTCAAGCCATGGCATCAAGGGTGTTGCGGGTCTTATTGGCGCTCAGCATCCTAGTCGCTTCCCCGGGAGGTTCCGGCTGGGTGCTTTTCGCCCAGAACGCCGGCACCTACACCCGTTTTAACGCCCAAACCGGCCAACCCCAGGTCTATAATGTAGACAGCGCGCGCGCGCGTGTGGTCAATGATTTCCTGCGCAAGCTAAATGACCCCAAGTTGCGCCGGCAGGTTTCCCAAGAATCCATCACCCATGTCCAAAACTACGCGCGCAGTTATTTGAGCGGCGCCACCCTGACGCCGGAGGTTGAAGCCTTGCTTAAGACCGTGGTCCAGGACTTAAACAATTCGAGCAAGGACAAGGAATTGACCCTGGCCAGGATTTATGAGAATTCGCTGACCAATTTCGCCAGGAATCAAAGCGAATTGGGCAATTACACCGTGATCCGCAGCCAGTCTGAGGAGAATTCGGTGGTCGAGTTGCGCAGCCGCGCCACGGGCAATCTGCTCTTGGTCGAGGATTCAAAAGAGGTCGCTTATAAAACGCATCTTAAAATTATCCGCCGGCCCCATCCCGGCAATATTCATGAGGAGATCATCGACGCCATCATTTTAGAGACAAAGAGGGGTGCGGCTACCGAACCAAAAGTCATCTACAACAGCCGCTTGGAGCGCATGTTCAAAGACATCGTAAAGGCTTTCTACGAGCTTAAGGACTTGGAGCGCCAATTCAACGATGAGAAAGACCCCTTGATGAAGCCCAAGGCCCGCCAGGAGCTGAAAAGGATCTACGAAGGAAAAAGAAAGGAGTTCCTGGAGCAGACTCGCGTTCCCAAATTCGATACCGATATTATCGGCTATTTGGCCAAGCTGGAACAATATAAAGTCGAAGGCAGGCTGGCCGAGTTGGATCCGGAGGAGCTTGAGGCGGTGCAGAAAGTCGCCTCCAAATTCTACAACGCCAAGCAGCTCGATGAGATGCAGAAGCGGGTGATACTCGGGCTGGTCAATTATTTCTCGTTGGTCACCAACACCGCCCCCCGGACCAAGAAAGACGGCAAGCAGGATTTAGACCCGCTTTTGAAAAAGGCGGAGGATATCCAGAAGATGCTTACCGCCTATAACGAGGGCAAGCTGGAAGGCTACGGCAAGATCATGGAATGGCTGGGGGCGACCAAGCTTTCCGAAGAGCAGAGAAGCCATATCGACCCAAAAATGCTACCCATGATCTCGCAAACCATGGCGGCCGTGGCCCATGCGGTCAAGGCCAAGGGCCGGGCCTTTCAGACCGGGTTGTCTCTCCAGGAGTTTGACGCCGCCATCGAGGAGAGCCAGCACTGGCTGCAGCTGGCCCAGATGCAATGGCAATCTTTCGAGCTGACCTCGATGGCCATCCAGATCGAGAAGCTCTCCCGCGGGCAGATGCGGGGCCGCATGGGCCTCGATAAAAGCGATACGGGCATGAAAAACGAGGCGCAGAGGCTGGCCAGCGCCGCGCGCCAGCAGTACTTGCTTAAGCTTAACGAGGCCGCGCTCGAGGCCAGGAAATCCTTGCTTAAGCAGGCGGTGGCCGGCTTTTATATGACCCATGAAAACGCCGTCAACGCCTATTTGTACGACGACACCCTGCGCGAGCGCGTGCGCATGCTTTCGGCCAAGGCCTCGCAGATGCACGCCCTTTTTCTAGCCGCCGAATTCGACAAGGTCAAAGGCAATTTTATGGGACGCACGGCCTTGGAGAGGCTGGGTGAGGACGCCTACAAGTCTTTTCTGCAGAACATGGGCCCGAGGACCAAGGCCGAGTCCCTTGAGCTTGAGCAGTTCGCCAAGGAAATCAAAGACCTTGAGAATAATCAGAGCGTCGAGTATATCCGAGACCGGCTGGAGTCTTTGTTTCCGAAGTTCCGGGAATTGGTCCGGCGGCTGGGCTTAAAAGAGATCCCTGATCTTAAAGGAGTGCGCAAGGACGCTGATCTGCTGGCCATCAAGCACGGCAAGATCTCCGCCGCCACCCAGAATTTTTCCCTCATGATGTCGCTCTTTGACCGCGTCAATCAGCTTGACATTTCCCTGATCAAAGAGGCCAGCTCCGAGAACGTCAAATCTGATAGCGATACCTTCGCAAGCTATCTGTGGAGCTTTAAATGGCTGGAAAAGGTTTATGGCGCGGCGCCTTTTCGAAACCGGCTGGTGCGCAAGGGCATGCAGGCTTGGGATTTAGAGGCCTGGGACAAGTTGGGGAAAAACGAGCATCTTCGCAAACAGGTGCTTGAAGCCTTCCGCCGTTCCGATTACGCCCAGGCCGTGGCGTTGATACAGGGGTTGGATTCCGGCGCCAAGGAGAAGGCCCAGGACAGCTACCAAAACCTCAAACCCGGGGAAGACCCCTTCAAGAATCTTGATTTCGAGACTTTTATGACCAGCCTGAGCGGCGATTCCTCTCTGATGATCGCCGCGGGCGTGATCGAAGACCAGTTTAAATTCCAGCAGCGCTTTGCCTTGAGCTATGCCTTGGTTTCGGCCGGCGTGGACTTTGTTATTACCGCGGCTTTAACCGCGGGCATCGGCCAGGTTTTCGGCTATGCCGCGCAATTGGCCTCGGGCGGCGCGGCCCGAATTATCCAGCTCTCCGCGGCGGGGCAAGGCGGTGCTGCGATGCTGGGTGCTGCGCGGGGCATTACTGTGGCCAAGTCTTTCGCCAAGTGGCCCGGGATTCGCAATCTCCTTGCCCTGCCCAAGTCCTGGTCCAGCAACTTTAAGCATGCCGCGGATTTCGCTGAGATGCCGGCTCAATTGAACAAAGGCCAGTGGCTGGGCCATGCCGTCAAGCAATATTTCAAGCAAGGCCTGCTCAACGGCGCCAAGTCCACCTTCGGCGGCATGGTTATTATGAGCGGCGCCAGCGCGGCCATAGAGACGACACACCATTGGATGGGTCCGGAGACCTCCCCATATCGAGACGGTTGGGACGCCTTGCATCAGGGCTCGGTGCGCGGGGCCGCTTTCGGCAGCAAGGCTTCAATGATATGGCTGTTCAGCCCGTTTCCGTCCACCATTTACGGCGCCGGGGTATCTGGTAATATAGCTCGCTCGGTGGCTAATACTCCCGGGCTTTTCAGCGGCAGCTGGCAATGGGCGGCCAAACTGGCTCGTCCCGCAGGGGCCGTGGCGGAAATCGGCCCCTACGGAGCTCTATCGAAATGGGCTGTCGGCCGCGGCTTGGCGGCGCGCGGTTTTAGCAAGGGCGCCATCTATCTGGGCGCCAACGCCGACGGCATATTAAAATTCTATTTAGCCGGTGAAGTTCCGGCCACCCTCGTGCAATTGGGCCATTTCTACGGCACCGGCGCGGCCCCGGAGCAGGCGGGGGCCTCCGGTTATGTCGGCAAGCTGGCCCGGGCCCAGGATGTGGGCGTGGTCACCGGCCAAGGCAGCTGGCTGGCCATTCCCATCAATCCGCAGACCATGAGCAGCCGTCAGATCAAGGCTTCGAATCAACAAATGGGCGCCATCAGCTATATGCTGCGCAAGGGAAGGGGGCTTAAGCTTGAGACTTCCACTGAAATTTCAAAGATCACCGAGCAGAAAAGACCCTGGTATCTGAGAACCTGGAGCGATTGGATCCACGGCAACACCGTCATGGAGGTGCCCGGCGGCGGGGAAGTTCAAAAGCAGGCCATCGAGTTCCGCAATAGGCGGGAAATGCTTAAGAGCGAACTCATAGCCGGAGCCGTGGCCACCAGCAAGGATCATGGCAAGAGCACGACGGTCGGGAAATTGCGCGACAGCCTGCGTACCGGGGAGATTGAAATCGTGGAGCGGGACGGCGACAAAGCTCTTGAAGCCGATCAAAGGCTGGTCACCAATGAGGGCAATCCGGTCTACAAGGATATTCTGAAAAGGGAATTGTTTAAAAGCGAGTCTTGGAGGCAAGAGATACTGCAGGCCAAGGACGAGTATAAGTTCGTTGATATTGATTTAAGAGGCCGCTCAGCCGGCGCCGGGCAGGAAGTGCCGGTTAAAGGCGCCA
>MGUO01000314.1:19489-22848 GCA_001800015.1 Elusimicrobia bacterium RIFCSPHIGHO2_02_FULL_57_9 | reverse complement strand
GTTCGATTTGCTGGTGCGCCGGGCTCAGGACGGCATCCGGGAAGCCTCTCCGGAACAGATTCAGGCCGCCGCCGATCACGGCCTTAAAGAGACCAGTCGGGCTTTAAAAGCGGCCGCTCTTGATGGAAAAGCTGCAGAGGCGGCGGGCGCTATTGAGAGCACGGCCGCCAAGCTTGAAACCATCGCTGACAGATATGCTGATTCCGGTTTTATCCAAGCCGCCAAGGATTTGCGCAAAATGACCGGCGAAATCGCCCTGGAAAACAAGCATGCGGCTAAAACCGTCGAAAAGGCTGCGGCTAAAATCGAAGAAATGGACGTCAAAATCCTGGTTGCAGAGCGAGCCAAGCATATTCTTGAGTCCGCCTCCGGTTCCGCTCAGCGCCTGATCGACTCGCACAGCGGAACTTACAAGGCGGCTTTGGAGCAGACGCGCAAAGGCATCGAGTCCGCGGCTTATTCTCAATATGTCAAGGAGAAGCTGGTTGATGAATTTAAGTCCTATGAGCGGCATTATAAGGCCCTGCCCGTCGAGAAGCGGCCCGTTTCGATCAAGGACTACGAGCAAGGCGGCCCCGAGGAGCGCAGGCTGCTGGAGCTGGTGCGCCTTTATACGGGAATCTGGGAAATGGGCATTTTCGGCAGGATTTTCGGCGAAAAGAAGTTCACGAAGAAAGTCGATGGAAAGGAAGCGCCGGTCGAGCCTTATTACGAGATTCCGCCGCAATTCCAGTTCAAGGACTATCGCAACCGCTCCATCACGGAATTCAACGCCCTGCAGGAAGAAATGATCGTGAAGAATTTGCTGCGTTTAGCCGAGGGCAAGCGCATGATTTTCGACCTATTGTCCACCGGCGGAGGGAAAACCCTCTTAGGTTTTGTGATGCTCGATTTCTTTCAGACTTACGGGCGGCGCGAAGGCAAGGAGGGCGCCTATTTCGTCACCACCACCGGCGAGCTGGTAGCCCAGGCCCAAGAGGCTTACTCGGCCTTCTTTAAAGGCCGCAAGCCTCCCTTTGAGATTATCACTTACAGCGACTTGATGGCCCGTCTGGGCGAAGCTGATTCGAGCGGCGGCTTAAGTCCCTTCCAAACCCATAGCCAGTATTGGGACGAGGCCGATAAGCCCGGCATGGAAACCGCCCTGGCCTTGGGCCAGGACAGCGGGCGCTTATCCCACTCCCAAGCAGATCCCGTATTCCCGGCTTTCTACGGCGACGCCAAAAAAATAGGCATCAGCGCCGTTTTAACCAGGGAGTTTGTCGAAAAGGGCAAGGACGCCAGCGCGGGCTTGATATTCGACCCCAAGGATGCGGGCACGAATATGGACAGAAACGCCTTCAGGCGCAAACTGAGCAAGGATGCGGAATTTCGCGGGCGCTATAACGAATGGCTTGACCGCACGGTGGCGGCCGTGGAGCAGGCGCGCTTGTCGGTGAAAAGAGGCGAATTCGGCGCCGCGAAACAGATCGCCGTTGAAATCGGCAAGCAGCATCGCAACGCCTTCGGCACCTGGCATAAAATGGGCGTTATCGAGAGAAAGCACGGCAATGTCAGAAACTGGGTGGAGGAGAGGCTGGAGGGGGCGTATGTGGCGCGCACCCAGAAGGATTTAAGCAAGTTCTATAAGTACGATGCCAAACGCAATAAGGTGTACATGATCCATAACGACACGGTTTATGAGAGCTTGGAAACGGAATTGCGCGAGGTCATGCAGATCATTTTCGCAGTGCCTTTAGACCTGCCTTATGACACCGTGAATATCACCAATTACCGCAGGCTGAACGAGGCGGCGCGCGACGCCAAAACCCCGGTGGTGGGGGGCTCCGGCAGCCTTGCCGACGGGATGTTCCGCTTCATGATTCATGAGGCGGACTGGTATATCCAAGGCAAAGGAACCGAGCTACCTCCTTACAAGACCCTCGTTCTCGCCGATGGCCGGAGCTTTGCCTCCCTGATGACCAAGGCCACCAAGGCGGCGCACGCCTACAATAAGGCGCTCGAGCGCAAGAGGGAGCATGAACCGATTAAGGCCGATGAGCCCGGAGGCAAGCGCTTCGTGTGGGCTTATGCGGACAGCCCCTCGGAGCTGAAAAAACTGGAGGAAGATTTGGATGCGGCCGGTCACCCCAAAAATCGCAGAAGCATTATTGTGCAGCCAGGCACCGATTTCTTCAAGCAGACATTGCATGAGATTGAGCGCGTTGAGAAGGAAAAAAATGAGGCGGGTATCGAGGCGGGCACCGTGGACATCGTCATCACGGTTGGGCAAGACGGGCTGCGCGGCCTGGACCGCTCCTTCGAGAAATACGCGGAAGGCAGGATGGACTTCTTCACGGGCAATCCTGAAATCCTGGCTTTGGTCAGCCAAAAGCAACTTTTCGGAAGGACCTTGGGCGGCAAGCGCGTGCCGGGAAGCACCCATAAGAATTACTATCTCGCGGCGGAGTCCCGCAGCCTGCGCCAGGATAAGGCTTATGCGAAGGTCACGAAGGATTTGATCACCAAGGCTTTGGGCAATCAGGATGCAAAGAATTGGGACACGCTTTCCCGGATGCTGGATAAGAAAGTTCCGGCAGGAAAGACCCTGGAGCAATCCATCAAAGAGATCATCGCAGACCCGATGCTCTTCGAGGCCAGACAACTTTATGCCGAATACACGGCTGTCCGCGACCTGAAGGACTATCTTGCCAAGGCCGCGTCAAAGGAAGCAGCGGGAAATGGCATGATCCAGGCCAGGCTTAAAGAACTCTTGGCGGATGATGCCAAGCGAACCGAACTCTCCTTGCGCCCTGAGATGTTTAAGATATTGATCTCAGAGATGCAGCTCAAGGCCGAGCTCGAGGCCATGGAAGCGTCGGGCGTCAATAAAAGCCGGGCAACTCAGGGCGCCTCGATTCTGGATTCGGATGAAGGCGCCGGCGCCAAGGCGGCCGGAGGGGAATAGGCCGCGGGCGGTGCGGATGATGGGGCATCGGACGGTCCAAAAAGATTATGTCCACCGAATCCGGCCGCAGTACCGATGATTATGGCGCCGGCAGCGGCTCCCAGCGGGCCGCCGAGCGCAAGACCCAGGATGGCGCCGGCGACCAAGCCGCCCGCGCCGCCTATCATCGCTCCCTTGTATTTCGACCAGAAGGATTGTGGATTTGATTCGTTGGGCTTAACCGCCAGAGAAGGCGTTGGGGGGATACGCGCGGGCGTCGGCATGGCAGCGGGGCTTTGGTTGATGTAACCTCCGTAATTGAGCGCCAAGGACAAAAACCCGCTGTCGCGGCATAAGCGCTGATGCGGGCTCATGTACCGGGCCAGCTGGGCGGTCACTGGGTCGCGTTCTTTTTCCAGCTCCCATTTTTTTA
>MGUO01000314.1:15178-19462 GCA_001800015.1 Elusimicrobia bacterium RIFCSPHIGHO2_02_FULL_57_9 | reverse complement strand
TTTATTAAAGGCCTCCTGGCGCTGCAATTGTTCCAGGGCGAGCTTGGCGATTTTTGCGGGAATCGGCCGGGGGTTTTGCAGGGTGTTGCAGTCTTCCTTAAGTTGGAGCACCCAATCTCTCCTCAGGTCTTCCAGTTTTTCCGGTGTCCCGCCCCAGGCTTGATGGGCGCTTAATTCCGAGATGAATTTCTTCCGTTCTTCGCCGCGCTTCGGGTTCTTGAAATATTCTTCGATCACCTCGCGCGCGCCCTTGTGCTTGGACTCATCCGGAAATAAGTACGTGATGGTTTGCTCGAAGGAAAGAGCCGGGGCCGGGGCGGCCGCGGGGCCCGTTTCCAGAGTCACTTGCGCCTTATCAAACGCGGCCCCGCGATCCTTGTAGCTGAGGGGGATCGTTTTTCCGGTAATTTGGGCGGAGAAGTCGTAGCGGAGAAAAACGCCGGCTTCAACGCCCCTGCGCTTGGCGCGCTCTTCGCTGCGCGTGATCGTCCCTATTTTTTTCAGCTCAATCTTTTTTAAGGGAGGGATGCCCGGAATTTCTTCCAGTTTCAGCAGTTCATACAAATCGGCTTCGGTTTTTCCCCCCGCGTTCATTTCGTTGAAATCGGAATACGGCACGTAAAAAACAGGGCTTTTGGGGTCCTTTTTATCCGTGAAAAAAGTCCACTGGCCGTAGGAAAATGTGTCTTGGGGATTGAAGGTCGAACCGGACTTGGCCTGGAGGGTCAAAAACGCGAAAGAGAGGCAAGCCGCAAGCTCTAGTCTCATGAAAGACCTCCGGCCCGGAATATTCAAAGGCCGAGTGAAGTTTAGCCCCGGCCGGTATTTCTGTCAATGCCCAAAAAGTGCCCTAAAAAGTGCCCCAAAAAGTGATAAAGTAGCGGTATGAGCAGCATTTTTGCGTTGGGATTTTTCATGGCGTCCCGGCTTGCCGCCGCCGCGCCGGTTTATAACCCCGAGTCCGATATCAAAGCCCTGCGCGCTGCCGCGGATGCCGCCATCGAGGCGGGGAATCAATTGCGCTCTTCCCCCGTTGAAAGGCCTCGCTCCGGCGTTCTTAAAGACCAGGTTGACGGTTTTGTCGAGCAAGCCCAAAGCGCGGCTGACGCCGGGCAAGTGCTTTATACAGGCACCGAGCCTCCGTTTGATGAGATGATGGCCGCCCTTAAGGGCGATAGGAAATCCGAATCGGTTCAAAAGCGGCAAGAAGGAGCCTTGGCCTTTTTGGCCTCCTTGAAGACGCGGTGGAATGAGGCCCGCGACAAGGCGCAAACCGTCACTGAAAATCTCAGCCAGTCCGATGATGGCGATGACAAACGCGGAAAGCAAAATGCTGTTAAGGATATTAATGATCGGTTAAACGACATCGACCGGCTGCTTAAAGACGCGGAGGAAAAACTCCGGGATTGCGAAGAGCCGCTGCGTCTTGTCAAGGAAAATTCCGGCCGCGCCCGCTTGCCAAGAGAGGAACTCGCCAAAGCGGCCGACAGCCTGTCAACGGCCGCCGCTATGATACGCCAGGCCGCAGGCCCCGCCAAAGACAGCATCGACGCCTTGGGAGCGCCGCCGGAGAATGAAAGCAGAGGCAGGGTTTACCAAAAAATCGCGGCGGTGCTTGAGGGCGGCAAGGATATTCACTATTCCGCCGACGTCGCGAAAAACAGAGGCGAAAGCTTTTTTGGGATCTATAAAAAGTTTTTTAAAGCCTCGGCTGTTTTTAACGAAGACAATAAGGCTGCCTGCGAACTTTTTGAAGACGCCAAGACCCAGCTGGGAGCGCTTGAGCGGGCGTTGGCCAAGCTCAAAGACGTCCGCTAAGAGAGTTAAGGGAGGAATCGATAAACTTAATGCCTGACACCAGGGTCTCAAATATGCTATATTATTCTCCCCTATGGGAAGACCCAGGAGGATTCAGTATCCAGGTGCCTGCTATTACATCAAGCTGACGGGGAATAACCGTCAGGATCTTTTTCGCGCCAACCAGGACCGCCGCCAGTTCCTCTCCTTGCTGCGCCATCATAAGCGGCGCTATGAGCTTAAAGTTCATGCTTACTGTTTGTTGTCCCATGATGCGCATCTGCTCGTTGAGACCCGGCAGGCCAATCTCTCCTTGTTCATGCAGGCCTTTAACACGACCTACACCAAATATTTCAACACCCGGCATAATACAGCCGGCCATTTGTTCCAGGGGCGTTATAAGGCCCTTCTCGTGGATCAGGAGCAGGGTCTTGCGCAGGCAAGCCGCGCCATTCATCTTCAGCCCGCAAAGGCCGGCTTTAAGGAAAAGCCTTGGCGCTATCCTTGGTCAAGCTGCCCCGCCTACGTCGAGTCCGAGACGGGGGAGTCTTTGGTCGATTCCCGGCCTGTTTTGGCGCGCTTCGCCAAGATCAGGATCAAGCAGTCCGTGCGCTATCTGAAATATCTGAAAGAGGGCCTCAAATCACCCTCCGAGCTAAAACTGCCGGCGGTCAAGACCGTCCCCCCGGAGCCTGTCGTTAAGCGGCATTCACCGGCGCAGGAGGCTCAGCGCCTTTTAGCCGAGATCGCGGCCCTCGGCGGCATGGATGAGGCCAGGCTGCAAAGCCGCATCCAGTGGCGCGAAGTGTCCGCCTTGCGCCGGCAAGCGGTTTATCGGATATGGAAAGAGGCCGGCCTAGGAATGACCCAGCTGGGCCGGCTTTTTAACCGCAGTCCCAGCGCGATCAGCCAACTCATCCGGTCCGTGGAAAGCCCCGTCGGCAGGCGGCCTTAAAGCCGCTTTTATCTTAATAACTTAAAGCCTGGCACCTATCTTTCAATAGGTCGAAAGGCCTAAAAAAACCTAGGTCTTTTACCCTCTCTTTTAGGCCCACCAGGCTCAATTTCTCCCCTAATTTAAGAGCTATCCTCTGAGGAACGGCATGCCTAGAGGATTGCGGCAGTTTATCTCTATTTTCCTGTCGGCGGCGTTGATTTTCAGCGCCCCCGGTTTGCCTGCTTATCAGGCCATGGCCCAGGGCCTGAGGGGGGGCAAACCCAAAGCCGGCAGCGCGCCGCTGCGCATTAAGCCCACCGACGTCTCCATTCCGCTTAACTTGCCGCTCTCCCGCGGACAAATCAAGCCCGGAGCCAACCCCCAGGCGATAAAAGCCGCTGCTGCGACCGCCGCCGAGGCTTTGGCCGCTCTTGCGCCGGTCACGCGATCGCCGGCCGGCGCTAACGACGGCAGCCAGCCCTTCCTGCCCGGCGTTTTGAATTGGCTTAAGCTTTCTGAGCCGCGGCTTCAGAATCTCGTTAAGCCTGGAAACTTGGACGTTGAAGTAAAAGCCAAGGCCGCCGAACCATTTCAGCCGGATCTATTCTCGAGCGAGACGTCGCCGGCTTCCATCGCGGCCCCTGTTGCAAATTCCGGTTCCGGCCTGATTGCTCCCGCGTCTGCGCAGGCTAAGCCGAAACAGAGCTTTCAGATCCGGGAAGGGTATTTCGGTTTTAACGCAGCCGTCGCGCCCCAGACCGGCCTACGCGGGGCGATCGACCGGGTTTTCGCTTTCTTCGGGTTCAGGGCGCTGGTGTGGAGAGAGCGCCAAAGCGCGCGGCCGGTTCGGCATGATTGGTCCGCCGCGCAAATCGTCGAGGATTTAGCCGGGAAGTTAAAGCTCTCGCAGGAGGCGGTGCTCGCAGAAGTTCAGCGGTATGCCGGCCTTGATGAAAACAGCGCGGTTAAGGATTGGTGGAGAGTCTGGGATGCCGTTTATGCGAGTACGCGGGAATTGATTTATAACTCGGCCGATCATCATAAGTACGAAGCTTGGCCGCAGCTCTGGGAAATTCATAAGCATTTGGCCAAGCTGCTGATCCGCTTTCCTTACCACCTTTTCGACATGTTCTTCTTCGGCTACTTCCGGCGCGCCGCGGGCTTTGAGCGGCTCTATGCCCAGGCGGATTTCTTGGGGGAGGTCGACGCCCAAGCCGGCGAGAAGCTCTTGGCCGCCTCTCTTCAGAAATCCGCGCAGCGGGGTCAGGGCGCGTTTGGCCGCCTGCGCCTGGCTTACGATGATTTCAGCGCCGGCTCGCTGGGCCGGAAAATTCGTCCGCTTCTGGTTCTGTTCGTGGAACCGATGTCCAACTTCATCAAAAGACGGGTGGTCTTGGCCATTATGAGCGCGGCGATCATGGGTGTTTTGACCGCCGTGGGCGCCTCGCCCTTGGCGGTGATTTTCGGCGTCAATATCTTCAAGCTTTCGCTGCTCGGCATCCCGGGAGTCGGGCCGCTTTTAATCGGTTGGGCGCATAGCGTGGGAGGCG
>MGUO01000314.1:14943-15123 GCA_001800015.1 Elusimicrobia bacterium RIFCSPHIGHO2_02_FULL_57_9 | reverse complement strand
GATGGTGGAACGGCTGCTTAACAGCTTCGTGCTCTCCATGTCTTTGACCATGGGCAACGGGGGCCACAAAAAGGGCATAAAGTCGTTCTTATGGGCCAGCGTGAAGACCTGGGTGGGATTGGTCACGGTCGGCATGGAAATCGCGGGCATCCTGGCCTATATGGCGGGCTTGGATCAGCT
>MGUO01000314.1:1764-14887 GCA_001800015.1 Elusimicrobia bacterium RIFCSPHIGHO2_02_FULL_57_9 | reverse complement strand
TCTGCTGCATTTCATCGGGGCGGCGGTTGACGGCGGCCAGGGGGAAGGGGTTTTCGGGATGGGCGGCGCTATTACCTGGGGCAACTGGATGCTTTATCAGGCGCAGGAAGCTACGGGCCTCAATATCTCCGACTGGACCATGCATGGCGCCAATTGGGCCATCCGTTTATTCATGCCCTCGGCGGCGGATCTTTCCGGGTTTCAAGCCGGTCAGATCGCCGGCGCATTGGGCGCTCCGGCCGGTGTTGAGAGCGAAGAGGTTTATAACTTTGACCCGGAGCTCTACAAAAAATCGTCCGAGCAAATAGAAGCCCGGATTAAGGAGCTCAAGGGCATGGCCGGCGGCCTGGGCAAGGAAGCCGGCGCGGCCAAGAAGCAGGCGCGAGAACTGCGCGACGAAGCGCAAAAGGCCGATCAGGAAGCGGCCGAGCTGCAAAAAGAAAGCCGTCCCATCACTCCGCAAGAGCGGGCCGAATTTGAGCGCCTGAAAAAAGAGCTCGACCCCGCCATAGCCCAAGCCTATATCGAGTCCAAGCTGGCCCAGGGCGATGATCTCAAAAATCCGAAGTCGGATAACCTGGCTGAAGTGAAGAAACTCAAGGAGATCCAGGACTACTATAACCGGGACGGCCGGCTGGGCGAAGAGGCCAAGGATCGGGCCGGGTTTTGGGATGCTTTAGGCGTGAAAGAAGCCTCGCTTAAGGCTTTGTATGAGCGCGTTTCCGCCATCGATGAAGATCGAGCCTTGCGCCGGAAGGAGGGCCCTTTACTGAGCGTGGATCAAGCCGTGCTCAAGGAAATCGACGCGCTGATGGATGAAATCGAGGTTTTGCGCGGGGATTTCGCGGGGGAAACGGCCAATCGCGACGCCCTGACCCGGCTTTTAGCCGCGCAGAATAAATTGCACAATCTGGCCCTGCACAACCGCCGCGACGGCAAGGCCGTGCTCAATTTCCGCACCGATGCCTCGCGCCTGGCCGCTTTCGTGGACCTGGCCTTCGCCGTCAAGGAAATCAACGAGGCCCAGAAAGTCATACGCGAGATGCAGGCCTTCCTGGGTGCGAAACTGCAGAAAATAAAGACCGGGCATGACGGCAATATCAAGAATAAGGCCGAGGCTGAAGCCCAACTGGCCAAGACCGGCGAATGGAAAAAGGACGTGGAGAAAAACGTCAAGGAGAGCCAAACCAGCAAGAACGACATGCTCCGCTTCCTCAACGAGGCCGATGCGGGGGTTAAGGCCATCAGCTCTTTTCAGACTAGAATTTCTCAAATAATCGCCGTAATCAACAGGGATGCCGGCGGCGGGGAGGCGGAGGCATTCTATAACGAGGCTGTTAGGAAGATCAATAACGGGGACTTGGTCCGGCTCCGCGAGAAGGGCAATCCGAACGATCCCGACGCCTTCTCATTGGCGAAAATGGAAAAAGATTTGCAAGAGGCCAGGGAGAACATCGCGGATGCCGAGCGCGGTTTGCGGGAATTGGGCAAACCCGATCTGGAACACATGATTCTAGTCATTAACGCGATCCCCGGGCCTCGGAATCAAATCACCAGCCCTCAGCCCGACGCCATGATCGAGGCTCTGAAGCAGCGCAAGCAGCATTGGCAAGCCAAGCAAGACGAATTTCAGAAAACCTTGAACTACGTCAACCTTAAACTGGATCCCGGCAATACCAGGGAAACGAAGGATGAATTAGGGGCAAAAAGCTACGAGTCCGCTCGGTACTGGCAGAAAAAGGCGGGGGAAACCCTGATTGAAGCCCAAGGCAATACGCGCGCTCTCACGATGGAAATCGATCAATTGGCCGCGCGAATCAACGCGGCGGTCCCTGACGCGGGCCTGCCTCCTCTGTCAGGCGGCACCCTCACCCAACTGCAGGATAATATCAAGGCTTACGGCGATAAAATACGGGCGGTGCAAATCCCCCGCAGCGACGAGCCTCGGGTCACCGAGGCGCAAATCAACGTCATTAAAATCGCCGAGCTCCTGCCCTACGCCGCTTATGAGGTGATTCGCTGGTCCGAGGCCGACGGGGCTCTTCCCATTTTGAATGACGCCGTCGGCAATGTCCTGCCCGAGACTCAAAGGATGTTGCAAGGCTTGATCAAAATGTTCGATCAGGTGAAGGCGGATGTGGACGCCGACATCGCCTGGGCCACGGACATGAAGGACGATGCTTTCCGCAAGAAGCTGGATAATCAGCAGGCCGTGGTTGTTCGTAAAAACGCTCTTCTGCAAAACGCCATCCTGCCGCCCGTGCGCGAGGCCGAGCGGGTGATCAGAGATGTGCTCATTCCCTTCCAGAATAAATCCATCGAGTCCGCGCGGCCGCCGGGCGGCGATTTGCTCCGGCTTTATGACGGCAAGCTGACCTTGATCAGGGAAACCAAGAAACTTTACAACACAACCGTGCCCTGGGCCCTGGCCTCGCACGGCGGTCCTGAAGGCCAACCGGGGCCGTCTGTCGATGCCATCAACTACTGGATCTCGCGCCTGCAGCGCAATATAGACGGCTATGATGACGCTCAGGGCCATCATAAGGGCATCAAGGAGGGCAAGGATGAAGTGGCTTGGCGCAAAGGCCCGACGCTGCCGGCAGGAGAGTCCCGCCCGGCCGGCAAGGGCGGCCCGAATGAAATGCTTTACGGCGAGCTGCAGCCCTATGATTTGCCCGGCAAAATCAATAAATATGCCCCGGAGCGAGTCCAGCGCGCCGCGCAATATAAGGCGCAAGCCGACGAAATCAACAGAATCCTGGCCAAAATCGAGCAGCTTTCCAACGGACAGTATAACTTCTCCGCTCATCGCTTGCGCACCGACATTAGCGCGGATGCCGCCGGCGCCGCCAAGCTGCAGGAATTAGTCGACACTGAATTTTTCCAGAGGCTGGGCGATCGGCTGCTGCAGGTCGGGGAAGACGCCAAGGGGAAAGGAAGCGGCGCCAAAATAGAACTCATCGGCAACTCCGGCGGCCCTCCCACGGGAAGTCAGAAGCCGCTTGAGGCGTCGACTTATGATGCCATAGCGCTTTTAACCAAGGATGCCGGGGTGCGGCTGGTTCCCGCCAGCCTCAAGCAGCCGGACAGCGCGCCGGCGACTTACGCGGTGGCCCGCTTCCTATTCGCCGATGCCGTGATCAAGGCCTCCAACGACGCCTTAAGAGAGCAGATTCCCCTGGCGCAGATTTTCTTGGACAAGGCCCAACTGACCATCGAGCGGTCCATCGCCATGGCCCGCAGTCAAGATATTCCCTATGTGAATTCTCAGGGCGCCCGGGAGAGCGCCGAATCGGTTTATAAGCGAACCATCGAAAACCTGAGCAATATCCGAGATTTCGTGGGCTCAGGCGTGGATTTCTTCGACATGAAAATCCTGTGGGATCAGGACGCGGCCAAAACCGTGGATAAGGTCAACACCTATTACGACTCGCTGGCCAAGATCTACGGCAAGGGCCTGACCGTGGGCGACAAGGAAGTGGAGGCCTGGCAAAAAATGCACGACGCCCTGCAAACAACCTACAAGGATTTGCAGACCAAGCGCGCGCGCATCGAAAATTGGCTGAGGCAGTTAAGCCGCCCCGAGGAAAGCGCCCTGGCCCGGGTGGGCAAGGATATCTCGGCCATCATGGATTTAACCAAGGCCGTGGGCGAGGCCAACAAGGACTGGCACGAGGTCAACGATCAGCTCAAGCGCACCGACGCCATCCTTAAGTCGAAGCGCCTCGAACTTGAGGCCAAGCAGGCGCGTCTGCGCGAGGTCCTTGCCGATCCGGCCTTGCAGGATTCGCTTGATCCCGCGCGCGTGGCCCGCATCGAAAAATTGCGCATGAGCCGCGGGATGTGGGCCGCGGGCTCGGGAGGGGATGATCCGGAATTCATGGTGGTCAAAAAATCCCAGCTCTCGGCGTTTGTCGACGGCGTGCTGAACCTGTGGCAGTACAAAAATTCCATGCAGAACTTAGACCCCATCAGGCAGGACCTGCTTGGAAACCCCGCGGCCTTGGCCAATTTGATCCCTCACTCGCAGATTCTCGATTTCAGCGACACGGCCGACGGTTTTTATCTGGTTTATCAGAGCCGCTTCTCCCTGCCGCACGGCCTTGAAAACGCCACCCAGGTCACCTTGGGCAATATCGGTCGTGTGATGGGAAATAATCTGAGCCTGACCGGCTATGTATTCGGCAGCCCCTCCAACGACGAGAACGCTCCTTATGGCGATAAGGGCTTGAGCCTGGGCGTTGAATCCCTGCAGTTTAAAAACGGGGTTAATTACATCGACGTCGACCTGCACCGCTTCGCCTACGATATTCCCCCGGATGCCGGCGTCGTCTCTCAGGCTAAGCAAATGCGTCTGAGGGTTTTCGAGGATCACGCGGAGTTTTTGTTCGGCGACCGTCTGTATTGGGGCGCGGCCGGTTTTGCGGATTTCGCCTTGGACAACGCCATGGAAAAACCCTACTACTACGGCGGCGTCACCAAGGCTTCGCTCAAGCTCCACGAAGTCGCGCGTTTAAATGTCGAGCAGCAGGCGCTTTGGGTCAAGGATCCGCGCTTTTTCCAGCAGCCGATCAATCTGGATTTCACCGGATTCGACCCTGATCTCAGGCGCGACTTCCCTATTAATGTCAAGGCTGACGATAGGCGCTATTACCGCACCCAGGCGGGACCCAGCTTTGACGTGGCCAGGCTTTTTAATATGGATTCCGATAAGGGCTTCTCCCTCGATATGTTTTTCTCAAAAACCAGCGGAACCGACGACATCAACCAGACGGCCATGGGCGCCTCGATACTTAACAGCTTCAGTCTCAAGGATGATAAGGGCAAGCCTTGGGCCGTGTTTTCCAACAAGGTTCAAGGCGAGCTGGGCCAAAAGTTCAATACCCTCTCCGATACTCTTTCGGCCAGCTTTCCGGATCACGGTTTGGTCATCAGCGCCGAGGGCAAGATTTTGGGCACGGCGAAGGAATTTTACGGCAATCTCAGAGCCACCAAGAAGCTGGGGGAGCATTCCAGCATCGGCGTCGGCTACGGCGCTGCCTGGTTGGGCATGAACAATCGCGCGAGTTTGAACATGGAGACTTCCTATACCTTGCGCCAGATTTGGGAAGGCGCCTTAGGGCGCGCGCGGGAGAAATTAAGCGGCGGCGAGATTTTGGATGCCTACAAGGGCGGCCTCGATGAGTTCCTAAGCCGGCGGCAGGGGGATAAATCCGCGCAGCTTGGAGAATTGCAGAGAGTATTCGACAGGGATATGGCCGGCAAGATCATCACCCAGGATATCGGCCGGATTTTCAAGGAAATACAGGATTTGCGCAAGGCCGGCTCTTTCCTGGACAATACCCGGGTCAGCGCCATGGCGGGATATACGAGTTCCGCCGTGTCCGATGATCGAACCGAGCGCACCTTGGGCGGCGGGCCCGGGGCCGGCAGCCAAACCAGCCTGACTCTTTCCAAAACGCAGAAGGCGCTGATCGCGGCCAAAACACCGGCGCTTTTCCGCGAGGGCCTGCGGCTTCAGGAGCATAAAGTCGAGCGCGTCAAGCAATTGCAGGGCTTATTCAAGGATTTAGCCCAGACCCAATGGGAGCTTAGAGTGGCGCGTTCGGAAATCGAAAACGCCGGCTCTCCCGCTCTAAGCCGGCAAGCCGAGGTCCGCCTCGCCGAGGCGGCCAAAAACCTAAACCAGGCGATCTTGTCTTATAATTCCTACACCGGCCGCGACCCGGCGGCGGCGCTGCCGGCGGCGCTCAAGCAGCTTGATTCCTCGGATCTGGTGGAGCTTAATGCGCATATCCGCGAAATCATGTCTGTGCCGGACGGGCTGATCAAAATCCTGCGCTCCCTGGATAAAGAAGAACTCGAGGCGCGCTTGGGGCTGGATCCATTCAATTTCATGGATTATATTCCCTGGGTGGAGCGGCTGACCTTCAGCGTGGGTGTGCAGCTTCAGGACATCATGGCCAACCAATTTTTCACGCTCGGCGCCACGATTCGCCTGCCTCTTTATGATCCGCACTCTCAGGCCGCCGACAAGGCTTTTGAATTCGAAATGGGCGCCGCCCATGAGGAAATGGAGGCTGCCTATGACGACCAACTCCTGCGTTTGGCCAGGGAAGTGGAGAGCGCCCGGCTCTGGGCCAACTCCGCCGAGATCTTGCGCCCGCGATTGCCGCAAGCCGTGCATGATTTGGAAACGGCCATCCGCGACTATCGCAATAAGCTGATCACCCCCACTCAAATGCGCGCGGCGTTTGAGACGTGGCGCTGGTATATCACTTCTTTGGTCGACGCGGACGGCAAGGCGGCCCTGGCCTCGGCCCGGGCGAATCTGGATTCGAATTTTGCCCGCAAGCTGCCCAGGGACAACGAACCCATCAAGCTGTCTTCCCTGGATGCGGCCTTTGGGATTATTTCCCGTAAATCGCATAGCCTAGAAGAAGCGGCCAAGCGCCATGACGGCGCCAAAGCAATGAGCCAGGCCAATAATCACCGCATTCAAAAGGCTTTCGTGGACGTTGTGGCGGGGGCGGGCTTGGCCTCCGGCGGCATGGGCTGGATTCCCATGCTGGCCATCACCGGCATCCCGGTGATGCCCATTTTCGGCTTTGAGTTTAAGCCCGAGGAGCTGCGCCTGCTTCAGGTCAAGGGCGACGAGGCTCAATCCGAGTATTACCTGCGCCTTAAAACTAAATTGGAAGCGGGTCTGGCCTTCCAGCTTTACCAAAATATCGCGGCTTATGACGCCGCCCAGAAAAATCTCAAGAATTACGATGAGCTGCTCTCCCAATTGCCGCCTGGAAAAAACAGGGATGAGGTCAAGTTGCGCCGCGAGCAGGCGCTTTCCACGGGGAACATGGCGCTGACCACCATCAATTATCTGTTGGGACGCAGCGCGGACTCGCCGCTGGACATCGAGCTTTCTGCGCAAGCCGCGCTGGCCGAACTTTCGCGCCTGCTCAAAAAGCTAAGCCCGAAAGAAAACGAGCAGGCGCTGCTTGCCGCGCGGGTGGAGCTGGCCCGCAGCTATCAGACCATGGTTGAGAAAAATCTGAAAGTGGAGCAGATGGCCATCGATCCTTTCTCGATGCTGGGCCGCTCGCTGGGCCGGTTGATCAGGGCTATGAGCGAGCAGGACGCGGGCGACGCCGACAAGGCGGCCTCGGCAACTATCAGGACGCTGAGCGAACAGAAGGCCCATGACAATTTTCCGCGCGAAGTCGCGGTGCAGGCCGCTTCCGCCCGCGCGCAGCTTAAGCTGGCCCAGGAAGAACTTAAATCTCTTGAGCCTAAGAACGATCCGGAGAGCCTGATCAAGAAAACCGAGCTGATCTATAAATCCCATGTCCTTAAAGCCGGCCTGGCTTTGATCGGCGAAGCGGAGGACGCCGCTTCGCGAAGCCCCCAGCCCCTGCCGCGGGATTTCTCCGAATTGAAAGGCCGGCTCAAGCAAAAGCAGCGCGAAATTTTTGTCCGGCCTTCGCAGGGCCCGTCCGAGCTTCCCGACCCGGGATTTTTAAACCATCAGGCGCGCGCCTTCGGTCGTTATTATTACGCCAATCGAACCTTGAGCAAAGAAAAAATCGACCGGCATTTCGGGGAAGGGTGGCTGGAGCTGCGCCTGCGCTATGACCGGCCTCCCGCGGATGTTCTGGTCAAGCTGCAGAGGCTCAAGGAGCAGAAAGCGGACCGCCTTTATCATGACGCCATGATAAAGGAAAGCGCCCGCGCGGAAATTCTGGCCGGCGATTTCGAGGCGAACGTGCATATGCTGCGCTGGGCCAGGGGAAAAACGGCAAGCCCCGACGGTCAATTTCAGGGCAAGCTGGATGAATTTATTCGCCGGAAGGATTTGCAAATCAAGCAGGCGCGCAATCAAATCGTGGCCATGCTGGGCCTTGATCCGAGGACGTCCCCCGAGGATTTGATCGCGCTGGTGCCCCGCCACCCATCGGGCGCGCTGGATCCCGATGTCATCGCCAAGAGCTTCCTTGAAAAAGTGCGCCAGGCTCCCTTGGAGCAAATCCGCAAAACCGTGTTTGAAAGCGGCCTTCCCGGCTCGCTGCGCGATGAGGACGATCTGATCCATCAGATTACCGCCGATATGCTGGCGGAAAGCTTCAGCTTCAAGGGCGTCAATTATGTGGGCTCGGCCGGCCTGTTCCGCGGCAAGATGATCGCGGGCGGTTTTGCCGAGGCCCCGGACCCGAGCGCCATTGAAAACGGCCTTGAAAAGGTGATTTCTCGTACGTTGCGCAGCCAGTTGGAGAAGCTGGGCGCGCAGCAGGAGCTGTCTTTAAACCTGCACTCGCTTTTCGCCAAGGTCCAGGACGGCATGATCTTGCTCGAAGCCAAGCGCAAGGCGATCGAGGCCCTGGAGGAAGAATACCGGGCCCTGATGGGCCAGGCTAAATCAGACGCGCAAATCACCGAGGCCGATGCGGCGCGGGAAAGGGTGGTCAAGGCCTGGCTTGATTTTGCAGAGCAGATCACCCAAACCAAATCGGAATTTGTCGCGCTTCGCGGCGAGTTGGAGGCCCTCGAGCTGTCCAGCGACGTTCCCCTGCGAGCGGCCGGGTCCGAATTCGAGGACATGCCGCGCCTCAAGCACGACCCCAAGGAGGAATTGCTCACATACTGGACCGACCGTTTCCTGGATGACGATTTTAAATCCCGGCAAGCCGCGATACTGGATAAACTAGGCGCTGGGGTTTCGCCCGAGCTGAAAGCCAAAATAGCCGAGAAGGCCCATTATTTCCGCATGGCCCGGCGCAATGCCGACGCGGTGCTGCATAAGGATTTCGCCCCCGGGGAAAAGTTCGAATGGCTCTCCCGCAATGATTTTCAGGGCAAACGGGAGGCTTTGAGGGCGCAGCTCGCCGAACTGCTCAAGGGCCTGGGAACTCTGGAGAAAGCCAATCCGGCCTGGGCCGAACTGCTTGGATTCTTGCGCTCGGATATCGAAAAGCAAGATGCGCGGAGCGTGCTGGAAAGAGCCCAGCGTGTGGTCGCCGGCAAGGGCCTGCGCCAAGCCTACTGGAAGGCCGTTCCGGCGCCGCATGCGGTGGACGGCGCCTTTGCCAGCCTGGAAATTCTCAACGCCAAGGTGGATGAGACGCGCCAAGTTTTGCTCGACGGTTATATGCTCAACATCTCCCGCGATCCCTCCTACTTCATCCTTAAGGATATGCTGCTCGATGATTATCTTAAGGCCCAGGCCTCTTTTGACGCCGAGCTGGTCAAGACGATTTCTTCTCAGGAAGTGCGCGAGGACAAGGCCTATTCCTGGGGCTTGGACGGCCTCTATGATATTCGCGGCGCGCTTGCCCGCTCCATCGACGGCGCGCGCTCGGGACGGGGGATGCTGGCCTTGGACGCCTTGATCATGCTGGAAGAGTCGCGCCTGGCCGCGGCGAAATGGGACGAGCGGCCGCAAGGCGAGTTGGACGCTGTCGCCGCCGCTCTTTACAGCTTGAAGCAAACCAAGCAGCGCTGGGCCAAGGGCGCTTCGGATTTAACGCCGCTTCATGCCGTGACCTCTATTTCTCAGGATGGCAGCAGGCTATGGACCATTAACGGCTGGCTTGAAGCCGGCGAGTTTAAAACCAAGAAGGACTCGGGCCGGATCATCGAGAAAGACGGGCGCTTTTACCTCAAGGGCGATGGAGAAAAGCCTCTCGAGTATGAAGTCCTGGCCGGGGTCGATATCCGCGCCTCCGAGCGCGAGCACGCCGCGAAAGCTTCCCAGGACAACCGGTTTATCCTTGAGACGCATCATAAAATGACGACGCATGATTTTGTCCTGGACCGGCCCGGTAGGGAGGGCAAAGAAGGCTACTCGGTCAAGGATATTTTCGGCCCTCAAGGCAAATACGGCGAAGGCCGGATCTATTTCTTCGAGGCGCCGAAAGTCGGGGAGCGCTCCGGCCGGCTGCACCGGGCCCTCGATGCGGTCACGGCTCTGGGCATGAGCCCGAATGACTATGTGATGTATATCTATGAGGGCGGCGCGCCGCCGCCGCCGCGCTCAATTTTCCCCACCTGGGAAAGCCTGAAAGCGGCGCCGCAATCGGAGGATTTCCATCAGCTGCGGATATCGGTTAAGGGGATTGATGCCATGATCGGCCGGGCGACGGAGGGCCGCGAGGGCTCCTTGCGCCAAGGCTATTTGAAGCTTAAGCTTAACGGCCACGGTTTTGCCCGCGACGCCCAGGGTAAAATCGCGGAGCTTTATATCACCTCGGACGATTTTTCCGCCGCGCACAAAGGATTTTTTAACGCGCAGATCTTTCTGCGCGCCGCCGAGCGGGATTTGAAGAAAGGCGAAAGCAAGGCGCAGCGGCTGCGCCAGGAGGCCGATAAGCTCAAGGAAACAGCGGATCTTGAGTATAAGAAATTCAAGCATGAGGAGCTTGGCGTCCGCCGGCACGAGGCGGGAAAATTACTGCGCGAGGGCCTTGAGCCGGGCAGCGACGCCTTCAAAGCGGAATTCGAGAAGCGAGTGGTCCGCAACTCTGATTTTAAATCCGCCCAGAAACATTTCGAGCCCTATGCTCGGCGCCGAACCGAGGGCCAGGACAAATATAAGGAGGCCCGCGCCGGGGTGATTAACGCGCAAAAAGCGCTGGCCGACGCCAAACAAATTTTGGAGCGCTCGAAAACCTGGAGCCTTTATGAAAGCCGTGATTTGGAGCTGGAGTTGGATCGTGGCGGGGCCCTCACCCGCGCGCTGGCCAAGCCGGTTTACGGTTCCTCGATTTTGGATGAGACCATAGGTCCCGCGCGCGGCGCGCAGAGTCTGGCCGTCATTTCCGGCGAGCTTTTCGGCGTGGTGATGAGCGGGGACAAAATCAAGGAATTCTACCAGGATCGCAAAGCCGTGGACCGGGCCTTTAAAGGCTGGAAGGTTAAATCCATCACTCTCGGGAAGGACGATGAGCCGGTTAAATCCGCCGACGGACGGATCACCAAGCCTGTTTACCGCTTAAGCCATTACGAGGACAAGGACGAAGACCGGGTGTTGTTGAACCGCCAATATATGATCGACGAGGCCCGTGAGGCCGACTCTCGGCAATGGCGCACCAAGCATGAGGGAATCATGCCTTGGAATTGGGTGAATTTGCCTTTGGAAGTGCTGCGCGCCCCGGTGGATGCGCTCAAGGAACTGACAACCGGGCGCGACCCGAATCAGGAGCATTATCTCGGCCGCCTGTACATGTATAAAACCGAGGGGGGCGCCACCGTGCATCACGGCTTCCTGCGCCGGGCTGCCGGGGCGATCGATATCCTTAATCTGTTCCCTGATCCGGTGGAGCGCTACTTCGATCCCAGCCAATTCCCGGAGAAAGTCAAAATAGATTCCGCGGTGCGCCCCGGGCAGAATGTTCTGGCCAAGAGCATGACCGATCTGGAGGAGAAAAAGGACGTGCACATAGGCCTGGAGGCCTGGCGCCGCCGCCTGGCTTATTCCCGTGAAGATTTAACCAGCGCGCGCTCGCGCACTCTAGCCCATTTCTCGGGGGGAGTTGACGAGACCATCATCTCGGCTTTAAGAGGCCGCGAGGGAATTTACGAGAGATCCAGTGTCAAGGATAAATCGGGCGCGCAAATCATCAAGGAGGTCCTGGCCGACCCGATGGTTCGTGACTTGCGTCAAGCCGACGGCTCCGGCGTGGTAAAAATACTGGCTGTTCCGGACAATCTGGCGGTGGACCGGGTGGAAAAACGCCTGCGCGTGCGCCTGGGCGCGGAGCAATACGAGCGCCAGGCCGCCGCGCTGGCGGGCCAGCCGGACAGACTGATCGATGAGTGGGAACTGGCCCTGTCCCAGGATGTTAAATTGAAAGAACTTTTTGAGGCCTCCGACCTGGCCTTTAAAGAAAGCAGCGTTGAGCGCCAGGCTCTGCTCTCCCGGGTTAAAGCTTTATGGGACGATGTCCACCGGCGCGCCTGGCGCATCGGCGCCCAGGAGGCTTTGGAAAGAAAAATAATCGAGCGGCGGGACAAAGCCGCGCAATGGCGCCAGCGCGCCGCCTGGTGGGAGGATTATGCCGGCCGTTTATTATCGGGACGCCGGTCGGCGCTTGAGCCCAATCCCGTGCCCGGATCGGATCATCCTCAAAACTCGCCTCCCGCGCTCCCTTATATGCCTTGGATGTGGTTCGGATTGCTCGCGATTTTGGGATCGCTAGGGGCTTGGTTGGCCCTGCGCAGATGGCGGGTCCGTGACGCCTAAAGTATTTCCGGATGGGCGCCAGGCCGCCGCGGCGGGACCATTAGGCCTAATTTTTTTAGGGTCGTTGGACTCATGCGGGCTTTTCCGCAATGTTTTAAATTATTCATATGGCAGGTTATAATTCCAGCCGGCGGCTGATCTTTTTGCTGTTGGGGCTTTGCGCCCAGACGGCAATGCCGGCCAACGCTCGGCAGAGGGCGCGTGAGGCGCGCATGAAAACCACCGCGCCTGCGCTACAGGCACAGGCGCGCTCTGGGGGGGCCTCTCGCGTGAGCCTGCCGGCTTTCTCCGTCGGACCGAGCCGCGGCGCGGCGAGCGACCGATTCATAAGCGCCGATCGGTTTTTCCAGGTTTTGCCGCAATCCGCTCTCACTATCGCGCCGGCCGCGGACTCGGCCTCGGGCTTGGCCGCGCCCGGCGGGGCCGTCGTCTCTGCGGACGCGCCTGAAGGTTCCTCGTCTCATTCTCAGGCGCAAACCTTTGAGGCTCCCGCCGATCCCAGCGCCCTGAATTTTCAGCGAAGAATGCTGCTGATGACGCGGCTTTTGCGCCGGCCTCTGGCCTCGGTCTCGGAGATAAACCTCCACGAAGAGGCGGTCGTTGCCGCGGGCCGTGATATCCAGAATATTTTGACGAGCCAAGTCGCGGCGGGCAAGGGCCGGGCGAGCCCGGCTGAATTTCAACATGGAATGGGTTTTCTTGAGGGGCTTGGGAATCCCCCCATCATGTTGGGCCGTCCTGCCGTGGAAAAAAATATTTCCTCGAAGGTCGTCCCTGGCCGGCCTGAGCCGCAAGCAACCGACGCCGGTCAACGCGCCGAGTCAGGGCTGGTTGCGCCGGTCATTTCCTTGATCGCCATGAATGTGCTGGAGAACGGTCTCGGGATTA
>MGUO01000314.1:0-1753 GCA_001800015.1 Elusimicrobia bacterium RIFCSPHIGHO2_02_FULL_57_9 | reverse complement strand
CTAACGGTCTCGGGATTATTTTGTACCCGGCCTCCCCGGATTTTTACGCGTCCATGACCCGCGCGATTCTTTTGAACCGGCCTAGCCGGAGCATCGCAGCGCCGGCTTATGTGGCCCAGCCCGACGTTTACCGCGCGGTCTCGGCCGCGCCCATCGCGTCCGCCGCGCCCGCTGCGGCGGCTGATTCGCTGATTTTTTCCGCCGACCAGAGCGAGTTCCATGCCTTCTTGGAGTCTTTCGAACGCCAGCCGCGGCCGCTTTCCTTTTATAGCCATGGCCGTTATAACTATGGCAGCCGCAAACCGGAGAATCGCTTCCTGGCTCCTCTATCACCGGCCGGTTCTCCGGTCCGCGCCGGCGTTGGGGCCGGCTTAAGCCTGCTTTTCCTGGCGCTGGCCATCTTAGCCGTTCGCCAACAGCCGGACTAATGAACGTTTTGATCAACTCATAAAATCCGCAATTTATCTGCTCGTTCCTAAACCCTCCGTAGCCTCCTTGTATTAGAGCGCAAGCTGCTGCATTTCCGGTCTGTGAGCTGGATGGCATGGTCGAATCAAAATGAAATAAGCTAATAAATTTCAGTCTTTTTGATGTTCCGTGTGTCACAGTGACACACGACAGGGCTTTTCTTTTTATTTTTTCTGCATTATTTCAATTCGCCTCGACCATGGGCTCGCGCAGACGTCAACGGGTTATTCCGGCCTCAAAAATAATGGGAACTTTTTCGGGGGTCAAATCGTATAAATATATATATGAACACTTTGCGCCATGAAATATATCGCTGCCAGAAATTCAGCGATACCGAATTGACAAGCGAGCTTCGCCACGCCGCTGTAAAGGAACGCGATAGTTTGGTCTCACTTCTTATCCGGTTAGGCGAATTCGACAGCCGGCGTCTTGATCTTAAAAAGGGCTATCCAAATCTTTGCGAGTATTGCATGCATGTGCTGCGTTACTCGCGCTCCGCCGCGGCTAGACGCATTGCGGCGGCCCGGGCGGGACGACGCTATCGATCCATCTTTGTCATGTTGGAGTCGGGCGAACTGCCGTTGGTCGGCGTCGCCATGCTCAGTCCTCATCTGACGCAGCAAAACCGGTGGCGCTCGTCAACATCGACGAGCGCTTTTTTACGGGGAAGTCCGAACTTTGCTTGACACGACTCGTGATTCATGGGATATTGACTTAAATCCGCGCGCGCCCTATCCTTAGGGGGCGATGATCCTGCTGCGTTCCGGGCTTTTCCGAAAATTCGCGGCCGTGATGGGCGCCTTGGCTTTGCTGCCCGTCGCGTTTCTGGGATTTCAGCTCATCAATATCAGCCGCCGGGGCATTCAAGCCGCCGTGCTTGAACTGCATACCAAATCCGCCGAGAATCTGGCACGCCAAGTCGACGATTATCTAAAGGTCAGCAACGAGAAAATAGCCTTTGCCTTGGCCTCCCTGCAGAAAAGATTGGACTGGAGCGAAAAGCAGGAGCTCATGCGAAGCCTGATCGAGACTCACGCCGATATCATCGAGATTTCCATGCTTAATTCCTCGGGCCGCGAACTGGTCAAGGTTTATAATCCCGATTTAAGTTCCTCGGCAGCGCTGGTTTGGCGCGACTCGGAGCCGGGCTTTCAAGAATTCCTGAAACCCCGCCGCAAGACCGTCACCATCCTGCCCGCGGACTTGCCAAAAGGGGAGGCGGCACCCACGATTTCCCTCTATTACCCCATGAATCAAACGGTTACGGCCCGGGTGCTTTTGTCCA
>MGUO01000313.1:2458-3009 GCA_001800015.1 Elusimicrobia bacterium RIFCSPHIGHO2_02_FULL_57_9 | reverse complement strand
TTGATTTGCTCCAAGGTCAGAGCGTCTTGCGCGCTAAAATCAGCGATGCGGTCGCGGCGCAGGCAGTAGACCGTCGCCCCGCAGCCCAGCTTCTTGCCGATCAGTTCGGCCAAGGAACGCACATAGGTGCCGGAAGAGCAGGAAAGCCGGTGCTCCAAATCCGGCTGGCTGTAGGAAAGCCCCTCCCATTTATAAACCGTGCTGGTCCTGAGCTTGTGGGGAACCGCGATGCCCTGCCTGGCGTATTTATAAAGAGGTTTTCCCTGATGCTTCACCGCGGAAAAAACCGGCGCAGGCATCTGCAAGGTTCCGGTGTGTGCATTGAGAACCTCCTGCAGCTCTTTTAAGGAAAGCGCGGGGACCTGCTGGGTGGCAAGCACATGGCCGGCGATATCTCCGGTATCGGTGGAAACACCCAGGCGAATCACTCCCGAATAAATTTTATCCAAGCCCTGCATGCGGGCCTGAAAACGCGTGCAGGGGCCGACCATAAGTATCAAAAGGCCGGTAGCCAGTGGATCCAAGGTACCGCAATGGCCGACCTTAGTCCC
>MGUO01000313.1:0-2452 GCA_001800015.1 Elusimicrobia bacterium RIFCSPHIGHO2_02_FULL_57_9 | reverse complement strand
CAACATGCGCCGGAAGGCCTCGGCGGCGTCATGGGAGGTCCAGCCCTGGGGCTTGTCGAAGAAAATCATTCCCGCCGCGGGAAAAGTCATTTCCTCTTGTGTTCCTGCGCAATTTGCAGCAGCAGCTTATCGACCCGGGAGGCCTTCTCCGGAGTCGCATCGTAAGCGAAGACGAATTGCGGCAAATTCTTGAGAGTCAGCCGCTTGCGCAGGACTTGGCGCAAGTAAGGGGCGGCGCGCTCCAAAGCCGAAGCGGTGCTGGCGCGTTGCTGTTCACTGCCCAAAATGGAGTAGTAGACAAACGCGGTTTTCATGTCCGCGCTCAGTTTAACCGCCGTGATGGTCATGAATCCCGAAATGCCCGGGTCCTTGACTCCGCTCACGGCCAGGGCGAGCTCATGCTGGAATAATTCTTTAAGCTTTTCCCGGCGCGGGATCATATTTTTTCAGACAGTGTCTTTTCAGACAGGGCGACTATTGCGGCGACTGACTCAGACGGCGGGTACGCGATTCCTTGGTGATAAACTCAAGCTCATCGCCCTTCTGGTAATCCATGAAATTATCTATCACCAAACCGCACTCCAAGCCCTTTTCCACTTCCTTGGCATCGTCTTTAAAACGCTTAAGGCTGGCGATCTTCCCCTCGCCAACGAGCTTGCCGCCCCGCAAGAGCCGCACCAAGCCGCCGCGGCTCACCTTGCCCTCGCGGATGAAACAGCCCGCGATCTTGCCGCCCCTAACGGCAAAAATTTCCCGGACCTCGCCTTTGCCTACGACCACATCAACCATTTCAGGCTCAAGCAGGCCTTCCAGAGCGGCCTTAACATCGGCGATCAAATCGTAAATGACCTCATACTTTCTGACCTCCACGCCCTCACGGTCGGCCAACTCGTGAGCACGGGGCTCTACGTCGGTGTGGAAAAGCAAGGTAACCGCGTCGGAAGCCGAGGCCAGCAGGACGTCGGACTCATTGACATTGCCGATTCCCGAGTGTATGATGCGCACGCGGCATTCTGAAGTCGACATCCCTTCCAGGGAATCCTTAATGGCCTGCAGCGAGCCCTGGGCGTCCACTTTAAGCAGCAGATTTAAGTCCTTGGCTGCGGGGCCCAAAGCCTGGGATTTAAGGCCGACCAGGGTCATATGCCGCTGATGAGCCAGGGTCTGTTCGCGATATAGCAAGCGGCGCTTTCCCGCGATATCCCGGGCCTGGCGGTCATCGGTTACGACGCTGAAAACGTCACCGGCCTGGGGAGTGCCCATAATTCCCAAGACTTCCACGGGAATGGACGGCCCCGCTTGCTCCAGGCGCTTGCCGGTATCGTCAACGAGAGCCTTGATTTTTCCGTAGCATAAGCCAGCGACAAAAGCGTCGCCGATGCGCACCGTGCCGCCTTGCACCAGCAAGGTAGCCACACTGCCTCTTTTTGGGTCCATCCGTGCTTCCAGGATGACGCCGTAGCCGGGGCGGTCGGGATTGGCTTTGATCTCCAGCATCTCGGACTGCAGCAGAACCATTTCCAGAAGATTGTCGAGGTTAAGTCTTTTCTTGGCTGAAACATCGACGAAAATAGTTTTGCCGCCCCACTCTTCCGACATAACCCCGTGCTGGGAAAGCTCTTGGCGGATCTTCTGCGGATTGGCGCCGGGCAAATCGATTTTATTGACCGCGACCACGATCGGCACATTGGCGGCTTTGGCGTGGTCGATGGCCTCGATGGTTTGAGGCATAACCCCATCGGTCGCGGAAACAACCAGGATCACGATATCGGTCACCTTGGCCCCGCGGGCGCGCATCGCGGTGAAGGCCTGGTGGCCCGGAGTATCCAGAAAAACGATGTCGCCTTTGGAGGCTTTAACCTTGTAGGCGCCGATATGCTGAGTGATGCCACCGGATTCGCCTTCGGCCACCTTGGCGCAACGTATGGCATCCAATAAGCTGGTTTTGCCGTGGTCGACATGGCCCATAACCGTGACAATGGGGGGGCGGCCCTTCAGTTTCTCGGGAGCCTCTTTTTGCGCTGCTTCGATTTCGAGCTCCTCTTCCTTGTACATGGCCACGATTTCGATGTCAAAGCCGAATTCTTGGGCCACAATGGACGCCGCCTCGGTCTCAAGCCGCTGATTGATGGTGGCGAAAATGCCCAGCTGCATGAGCTTCTTGATCAAATCGTTGGGTTTAACCTCCATTTTTTCCGCCAGCTCGCGCACGGTGACCATGGAGGAAACCTGAAGTTTCTTCAGGCTCGATTTAGCCGCTTCCAAGGCGCCTTCAGCCAGCCGAGCGGGCGTGGGCGCGGGCGTCTTGGCGGCCGCAGACTTCTGCGCTGGGTGCCTTTGCCCTTGATGATATCTTGGCCCTGGGCCGCGGCCCGAGGGCGCTCTATAGGGCGGGCGCGGAGGCTGTTGCCCATAACCGGGACGATGCGGTATCGCCGGGGGATGAGCCGCG
>MGUO01000312.1:1993-4949 GCA_001800015.1 Elusimicrobia bacterium RIFCSPHIGHO2_02_FULL_57_9 | reverse complement strand
GGAGCGATTCTTGAAATTCAAGCCGCGGACAAGAAGGCAACCTATCTGGACCTTGCCAAAATATCGCACTCTTCGGTGGAAGGCAGCATAAGCTTTGCCGAAATGAACGCCGCTCGCGCTCTGGCGGTCACGTCCAAATAAAATGGCTATTTAAGCGGTTTTCGCCTAATAATCTCGTTGAGATCCTCCAACTTCTTCCCTTGCTTAGCTAACTCGCGGCTTCTGGCCGACTCTTCTTCTTTTTTCTTCTTCAGCCAATCATCCCTTCTGTCAATAGCATTTTTAAGGGAAGACTCATCCTCAAGAACCCGTACTTCCTTAATTCGATTGGGGCTTTCGATCAAGACCTCGTATCCTTTATGCTGGCGCGGCGTCAGGCCCGCTTGAGCCTGCGGACCTCCATCCTTATGCGGAGGAACTGGACGGACGTACCCAAAGGATCTCCATCCTCCGTCATAATTGTCTTTATATAACTTGATCGACGGCTTGTTCGGATATGGATTGTCCTCGCTTTTCACCGGCGTTATTTCAAGCCTTAGGATAAAACCTTTAACCAGGGCCCTGTAGCCCACTGGGGCATCCTTGTAATCAACCGGCCTTAGATTGTGAATAATTCGAGGGCCGAATTCTATGGGCAGATTCTCCACGTCGGAAGCCCGCACCACAATTGGAATGGCGGGAATGGGCTCCCGTGCCTTGACTTCCTGCCCGACGGCGGAAGCGGCAGATAATGCCGCCATGGCCACGGCGACTAGCCGGCTCATACCCTAAGTAGGGTAGAGTAAGGACCTCGATTTGTCAAGGCCCGTCGATGGAACTTTATTCTTCTTCGCCGGCCTTGACGCGAGCCGGCTTGCCCGCGGCCAGCCAGCCGAGGTAAGCGTGAATAAAGGGGTCTAAATCGCCGTCCATGACGGCCTGGACCTGGGAGGTGGAATGGCCCGTTCTTAAGTCCTTGACCATTTGATAGGGCATGAAAACATAGGAGCGGATTTGATGGCCCCAGGCTATATCGCCCATTTCGCCGTAATGCTTTTCCAAGGAAGACCGCTTTTTGTCCAGTTCGATTTCATAAAGCTTGGCCTTGAGCATTTTCATGGCGTTGATGCGGTTTTGCAGCTGGCTTCTTTCGGTCTGGCAGGCAACCACGATCCCGGTCTTGATATGGGTTAGCCTGACGGCGGTTTCAACCTTATTGACGTTCTGCCCTCCCGCGCCGCCCGAGCGGAAGGTCTCGAGCCGAACCTCGCAATCCGCCACCTGGATATCGATGTCATCCTCGATATCGGCTAAAATATCGACGGAGGCAAACGAGGTATGCCGCCGCTTGTTCGAGTCAAAAGGAGATATGCGCACCAAGCGGTGCACGCCGATCTCGCTTTTAAGCAAACCGTAGACGTTCTCGCCGCGGACAAAGGCCGTGATGCTTTTAACCCCGGCCTCTTCTCCCTTTAAAATATCGGTGATAATGAATTGAAAGCCGCGGCCTTGCGCCCAGCGCGTGTACATGCGCAGCAGCATGTCGTTCCAGTCGCAGGCCTCCGTGCCGCCCGCGCCGGCGTGCAGGCTGATGATGGCGTCGTTGTGATCGAATTCCCCGGACAGCTTAAGGCGCGCGTCCATGTCCAAAAGCAGGTCCTCGGCGGCTTTAACTCCTTTTTCGATTTCCTTAAGCTCCCCCGCGTCGCCGGCCTCGGCCGCCAAATCCAAGTGGGCCTTTAAATCGTCCAGCGAGCCCTCCATTGTTTGCCACTGCTCCAGGAGCTTCTTAAGCTCATTAAGCTCCTTGGACTTTTTCTTGGCTTTCGACGAATCCGCCCAAAAAGAGGGCTCTCCCGCCTCGGTCTCGCGGGCGACGATATCCTTTTTTAGCTTCGGAATATCGATCATTTTCGCGATGCGCCCCAAAAATGCGCGGCTTTCTTCGATCTTTTGCTCCGCTTCATTGAATATCGACATTTTTTTATTTTAGGATTTTGTCCTCCAGCCCGGCAAAAATAAGCAGGGTTTGGGCATGCAGCGCCGCGGTTTGCGAAAGGTCCTGGGCATAGCCCCCGCCCAAAGTCACCGCCACGCCCACGCCGCGCCGCCGGCATTCTTGATAAACCATTTGATCGCGACGGCGCAGACCCTGGGCAGTCAGTTTAAGCCCTCCCAGCACATCGCCCTCATAGCAATCCACGCCTGCCTGATAAACCACCAACTCCGGTTCATGCTCAAAAACCTTGGGCAAATTTGCCTCCAAAGATTTTAAATAGGCCTTGTCTCCGACGCCGGCGGCAAGACCGATGTCCAGGGAACCGGCAGCCTTGGGCTGGGGATAGATATCCTCTTGATGCATGGAGAAGGTAAACACATCCGGCTCGTTGGCAAATAGGGCGGCTGTCCCATTGCCCTGATGCACATCCAAATCGACGACCGAAGCCCGCGATATCCCGCGCTCATGGCGCATTTTAATAATTCCGACGGCGATGTCGTTAAACATGCAGAACCCCTCGCCATGATCGGCGAAGGCATGGTGGGAGCCGCCTCCGATGTGAAGGCCGACGCCGTAATCCAACGCCCGGCCGCAGGCCATGATGGTTCCGCTGACTGATAAGCGGTGGGCCAAGGCCAGGTCCCTGGAAAACGGTAATTCCATGAGCGTCTCATCATCCAAGCTCATAACACCCTTAAGCGCTTTATCCACCCATGCCTGCTCATGCGCTAAAAGCAAATCCCGGCGGGAAGCCGGCTGCGGCTCGATAAATTCTCCCAGGTCCTTCAGTCTTTCGGCGACCAGCCCAAATTTGCGCGTAGGGAATACATGATCACCGATATTGACGACGTAATGCGGCGAATAGACAAATCGCGTCATGCCCACGCCAACCTCTTTTTTGTCATGGCCGCCAGAAGCAGCGCCGCCAAAACCCCCAGATTAAGCAGGCCGAACAAATCCCCATGACGGGCATAGAAC
>MGUO01000312.1:0-1977 GCA_001800015.1 Elusimicrobia bacterium RIFCSPHIGHO2_02_FULL_57_9 | reverse complement strand
CGTGACTATGCCCCATGGGTCGATCACGGCGGAAATCCCGCTATTGCCCGCGCGGATAACGGTCACCCGGTTCTCGATCGCCCGAAATAAATTAACGTAAAAATGCTGATAAGGGCCCCAGGTGTCCTTGTACCAGCCGTCATTGGTCACGTTGATAATCCAGCGCGCCCCACGCTTGACATCCTCGCGCGCCAAGCGCGGGAAAGCCGCTTCATAGCAAATGCTGGCCGCGGCAGGCCCCAAGGGCGTTCGCAGCAAGCCTTGGGCGCGCTCCCCGACAGCCATGCCGCCCAACTCATTTAAAATGCCTATGAAACGGCGAAAAAAACCGGAGAAAGGCACGAATTCGCCGAAAGGGACCAGCCGGCGCTTATGGTAAGCCGCCCGCGGCCGGCCGTCGCCTCCGATGAGCAGTGCGGAATTATAGGTCCGGCCTTGAAATTTTGAAACGGCGCCCAGAACCTGAAAGGCTCCCAGCTTGCGGCTCCAGTCCGCCGCCTCCGGAATGATTTCCCCTTCACGAACCCAGCGCGGCAGAGAAGATTCCGGCCAGATAATTAAAGCCGGGCTTTCCGCGCGGGGCCGCGAAAGCAGCTCGAGAAAATTTCCGAGAATTCTTTGCTCAAAGGCCGGGTCCCACTTTTGATACTGATCGATGGCGGGCTGAAGAATTTCAACGCGAGCCGAAGTCCCAGCTGTCATACGCCGCTCCAATTCGTAAAGGCCGTAGCCCCAGATCGCGATAATAAGCGCGGCGGCAATGGCCAGATTGCGGGCGATCCAATCCGATTTTTCCCCGCCCTGGACCTGTTTCCAGGCCGCGGCCAGGGCTGCGTTAAACGCCACGACGAGAAAACCCAGCGCGTAGGGGCCCATCAACGCGCTAATTTGCAGAAGGCTTAGGTTTTTATACTGGGTGTAGCCCAGAATATCCAGGCAAAGCCGGGGGGTCCAGCGTTCGGCGGCCACGGTCAAGCCGGTCCAGACCACGGCCCAAACCCAAGGCCGCCAAGGCCTCGGCAGACCCCGCGCCAGAGCGCAGCCCAGCGCGCCGATGACGCCCCAATTAAAGGCTAAAAACGCGGCTAAGGCGGCCCAGGCTAGAACCGCGATAGGGGCTGCGATGCCCGCGAAACGGCAGGTGCTGTAAATCCAATACAGGGCCAGGCCGTGGAAACCGAACCCCGCGGCCCAGCCGACGGCGAATGACTTTTTAGCGGTCGATTCGGACCAAAAAACGAACAGGGGCGCTAAAGAAAACCATGCCAGGAAACAAAGTCCTGGACGGGGGAGGCATAGCGCCAACGCCACGCCGCATGAAAGAGACAGCAAAAGGATGCGCACTATGGCCGCAGGGGGCAATAGTGCGTCTAGCCATGACATTTCTTATATTTCTTCCCGGAGCCGCAATAACAAGGGTCGTTGCGGCCCAACTTCTGAACATTGACGGGAACTCGAGGGACGTCCGGTCTTTTGAGCACGGATTGCTGCTGCCCATTCGCCTTCGGTTGGGCGCCTTTGCCGCCGGCAGACGGCTCTTGGGGGTAATGAGCCCTGGGCAGAGGCGGCGGGGGCGGCAGGCGCGGGGCTTGAACCTTGAAAATATACTCGACGCTTTGCTCGCGGATGCGCGCCAGCATCGCTTCGAACAAGGCGAAGGATTCCTTCTGGTACTCGATTTTAGGATCCTTCTGCCCATAGGCGCGCAGCCCGATGGATTTCTTCAAATGGTCGAGGTCGTAAAGATGATTCTTCAAGGCCTTGTCGATCATCTGCAAAAGAATCATTTTCTCGACTTCGCGGAAATTGTAGCCCGCGAATTCCTTTTCGCGTTTGGCGTAGAGTTCTTTGACGGCCGCCAGCAGTGCCTCGCGCAGGGCGGCGCGGTCAAGCCGGGCCGCTTCCTCGGGGCTGGGACTCCATTGCAGTTCGAAGCCGCGCTCCAAATACGCCTTCAGCGTCGCCATATCCCAGGAC
>MGUO01000311.1:3650-16351 GCA_001800015.1 Elusimicrobia bacterium RIFCSPHIGHO2_02_FULL_57_9 | reverse complement strand
CTCCAATCTTGTTTCCGCCCAACAGGCCCGCCGCGTTATCGCCAGGCTGGTGGGCTACAAGCTTTCCCCGCTGCTGTGGGCCAAAATCCAAAGCGGATTATCCGCGGGACGGGTGCAATCCGTGGCCGTGCGAATGCTGGCCGAGCGCGACCGGGAAATCAAGGAATTCCCTGCCGAGGGATATTGGACTCTGACCGCCGTTTTGGAGAAGCCTGAATCGTCCCCCGTTTTTGAATCCAGGCTTTGGGCTTGGAAAGGGGAAAAAGTCGAATCAACCCGGACCTTCGATCTTTTCGCCGAGCCTTATCGCGTCAAGGCCAGCACCCTGAGGGGGCCGCAGCAGGTTAAGGCCGTTGAGTCCGCCGTGTCTTGCGGAGCTTTCAAAGTTGTCAGGGTCGAAAAGAAGGAAGTCCGCCGCAGGCCGGCTCCGCCTTTTTCCACCAGCACCTTGCAGCAGGCCGCCTCGCAGAAGCTCGGGTTTGCCGCCGAAAGAACCATGCGCACCGCGCAAACCCTGTATGAAGGCGTGGATCTGGGCGCCAAGGACCCGGTCGGTCTTATCACCTATATGAGAACCGACTCGTTCTCGGTTTCAAAGCTCGCCGCGCAAGAGGCGGCGCGGTTCATTAAGGAAAAATTCGGGAACCCCTATCTGCCGGCCCAGCCGCCCATCTATCGAACCAAGTCCCGCGGCGCTCAAGAGGCCCATGAGGCCATACGCCCGACCAGCGTCCAGCGCGCGCCCGAGGAAGTGCGCAAGTTCTTGAACCCCGACCAGGCCAGGCTTTATGAGCTTATTTGGAGGCGCTTCATGGCCAGCCAAATGATCGAGGCTGTTTATGACACGGTTTCAGTTGATATCGAGAACGGAGAGGCCCTGTTCCACAGCGCCGGCCGAAGCTTGAAATTCGAAGGATTTCTTAAGGCTTATTCCCCTACGGCCAGGGCTGGCGAGGAAAACACCGAGGAGGATTTGGAAGAGGAGGAATCGCAAGAGGGACTGCGCATGCCGCCCCTTGAAGAAGGCGACATCGTCAAGCTGACGGGCCTTAAGCCCGAGGAGCATTTTACCAGCCCTCCTCCTTATTATAACGAGGCCAGCCTGATCCGGGCCATGGAAAAACACGGCATCGGTCGTCCCTCGACCTATGCCCCGACTATAAAAACCATCGTTGACCGCGGCTATGTGCGCCGCAATCCCAAGGACAGAAGGCTTATCCCCAGCGACCTGGGCCTGCTGGTCACCGAAAAGCTCAAAATTCATTTTCCCGATGTCGTCAGCCTCTCTTATACCGCGGAGGTGGAGGAAAAGCTCGATTTGATCGCGGAGGGCCGGGATAAATGGGTGAAGGTGGTCGGCGATTTTTACGCCCCCTTCGCGGCCGCGCTGGACGCCGCCTCTAAAAACATGGAGGTTTCGCGCATCGCGCCCCGGCAGTCGGATGAAAAATGCCCGCTTTGCGGCCAGCCCATGCTGATTCGCGAAAGCCGCTTCGGCAAATACCTGTCCTGCACCGCCTTTCCCAAATGCAAGGGCAAGATCCAGCTCACGCCCGAAGGACAAAAGGTCGTCCTGGAGACTACCGGCGAAAAGTGCGACATATGCGGCAAGGACTTGGTGATTCGCGTCGGGCGCAAAGGGAAGTTTCTGGCCTGCGCGGGATACCCGGCTTGCAAGAATACCTATTCCCTGGACGCCGATGGCAAGAAAATCGAGGACTCGCGGCCCTTGTTGAGCGCGCGTCCCTGCAATAAGTGCTCAAGTCCGTTTTGGCTGCGCAAAGGCAAAAGAGGCTTTTTTCTGGCCTGCTCCGGCTTTCCCAAGTGCCGCAACATCAAGCCCGTGGCGAGGGGAGAAGGCGAGAAGCTGCGGCAAGAGGCCTTGGTCGCGGCAGAGGCGCGAAAGGTAGCGCTGGGGAAAGACGGTTGAACCTCAGCAAAAGATGCTCAAACTCTGGATACAAAAATTTCTCACGGAGCTGCGCGCCACCCGCAATTATTCCCCCCAAACCCTGCGCGCCTATGAGCTGGATTTAGGGCATTTTTTAAAGCTTCATCCCGGGCTTCATCCTCGGGATATTGATCGCGTCCATATCCGCGCCTATTTGGCGCAGCTGCAAGGGGCCAAGGTCTTAGCCCGCAATTCCATCCTCCGCAGGATATGCGCCTTGCGTTCTTTCGCGCGTTATCTGCGCCAACAAGGCATGCTTGAAACCAATCCTTTCCTGAATTTGACCATGCCTAAAAAAGAAACCAGGCTGCCGATGTTTCTGACCGAAAAAGAGATGGAGGATTTGCTCGATTGCGGCGGAGCCGTTCCCAAGCCTTTCCGGGAGCGCGACCGGGCTATTCTTGAACTGCTCTATTCCAGCGGCCTGCGCCGCGCCGAATTGAGCGCCCTCAATGCCTCCGACGTGGATTTCGTTTCCGGGTTCGTGCGTGTTTTCGGCAAAGGCTCGCGGCAGCGCCTGGTGCCGGCGGGGGTTAAGGCCCTGTCGTGTTTGCGTGATTATCTCGGGCGGCGGGGCGGCTGCGGGGGGCAGCCCTTGTTCGTTAACGGAAGGGGCAAACGCCTCTCCGGGCATGGCGTTGCCTGGATCGTGCGGCGTTGGATCGACTCGGCGCGCTGGCTTAAACCCGTGACCCCGCATGCCTTCCGCCACAGTTTCGCCACGCATCTGCTTAACCGCGGCTGCGACCTGCGCTCGGTGCAGGAAATGTTGGGGCATAAAAGCCTGGCAACCACCCAGGTTTACACCCACGTTTCCCTGGAGCACCTTAAAAAGGTTTACGAGATGTCTCATCCGGCCGCACATGAAAGATAAGATCGCCCTTCTCATGGAGGAGACCGGCTGCGACGCGGGCCAGGCGGAGCTGGCCTTGGAAATGTGCGGCTATCAGGTCGAGGCCGCGATCAAGACCATCGCGCGCCTACTTAAAGACATAGTGGTTCTTAAGGCCAGGTTTCGTCACGGGCCGGATCGCTTCGGCCTTTTTCTGGCGGTGGCTAACGCCAAATCTGGGGCTCTCCTGCGCTCCCGCGCGGTGCTCTCCTACAACCCGGCCGTCTACGCCGTCTCCTTGGAGAGAAGCTGGTTTGACTTTGAAAAATTCCTTTACAGCTGCCGTCTTTGGGAAGGCAGCCTGCCGGGGGAAAGTTTGGACCTGGAAAGGTGGCTTTCCAGCCATTTCCGCCACCGGCGTTCCGTGGAGAAGCTGAAGGATCAATTCGAGCAGGCTCTTAGCCTGGAAATCGAAGGCATTTTAAAACCCTTGCTGAGCGCCTCGAGTTTAAAGTTGGAGCTTAAAAAAGAAATTCTAGATCTGGGCCAATTCCAGTCGCTGCGCAACGACCTGGAAAAATCCACGTTTGGCCGGCGGCCGCGCTCCTTGCCTCGCAGCGAAGAATTGCTGGTGCTCAAAGTGGTGCTGGAGGAGAATCCCCAGGGAACCGCCGCCCCCGCCCTGCGCTCCGGCGACGTGGTTTCCGCCCAAATCGTCGATACCCGCGACATCGCCCAGTATTTGGCCAAGCTTTTCGGCGGCCATTCCGAAAAAGGGCCGCTGCCCATCGCGGTGCCCGTCGAAGCCATCGAGCGGGTTGCGCCTTCCGGCGTCCTGATCCGGGTCCGTTTTTCCGTGGGGGTTTGCGGCGACGCCGTGGTGCCCGTGGAAAGCCGCCTGATTGCCGCGCGCAAGACCCAGGACGGCGAATATCCCTCCTGGTGGCATAAGCTATTCAAGGCTTAATTTGACTAATCTTGCGCCATTTATCATGATAACTCCCTGATATGCCGGCACTGGCGGTGGTGGGCGCGCAGTGGGGGGACGAGGGCAAGGGCAAGATCGTCCATTATTTAAGCCGCGGCGCGGATTTCGTGGTGCGCTACCAGGGCGGCAATAACGCCGGCCACACCGTCGTCTTCGACGATAAAACCTTCGCTCTCCATTTAATTCCCTCGGGAATCCTCTTGCCGCTCGCGCATAACGTCATCGGCAACGGCCTGGTGGTCAGCCCCCGGGCTTTTTATGACGAAGTAAAAATGCTTGAAAAGCGCGGGGTTAAAGTCCGCGGCAGGCTCCACTTAAGCACCGGGGCCCATGTCATTCTGCCCTATCACATCCTTCTGGATGCCTTGCGCGAGCAAAGCGGGCGCGGCATCGGAACCACCAAAAAAGGCATCGGCCCCTGCTACGAAGACAAGGTGGCGCGCATCGGCATCAGGATCTGCGATTTTCTGGAGCCGAACACATTCAAGTCCTTGGTCGCTCAAAATCTCAAGGTGCGCGCGGCCGAATTGGTCCGGATCAAGCCCTTGGCCGCCATCACCAAGGATGTGTTCAAGAATTACGATCGGCTGCGCCGTTTTCTGGCTCCATTCTGCCGCGATACGTCAATTTTGCTTGAACAGGCGCTTAAACGGCGTAAGCGCCTGTTGTTGGAAAGCGCGCAAGGCTCGATGCTTGACCTTGATTTTGGAACCTACCCGTTCGTGACTTCATCCAACCCGATCACCGGCGGGGCCTGCACAGGCGCCGGGATCGCCCCGTCCGCCGTCACCGGCGTGATAGGGGTAAGCAAAGCCTATACCACCCGGGTCGGGCTGGGTCCTTTTCCCACGGAACTTGAAGGAAACACCGCTTCGTATATCCGCAACGTAGGCAAGGAATACGGCACTACCACCGGCCGGCCCCGCCGCATCGGCTGGCTGGATCTGCCCCAATTACGCACGGCCATCCGAGTCAACGGTATGACCAGCTTGGCCTTGACCAAGCTCGACACCCTTTCCGGGATACACCCGATCAAGGTTTGTACGGCCTATCGGCACAAAGGCAAGCGGCTGAGCGACTTCCCGGTTTCGCGCCGGGCCCAGTTGGAAGTCGAGCCTGTTTACGAAAGCTTTCCCGGGTTTTCCGGAGATATAAGCGGGGCGCGCCGCTTTTCTGACCTGCCGCTCTCGGCCCGCGCTTATATCCTGCAGATCGAAAGATGGCTGGGACTACCGGTTTCCATCGTCTCGGTGGGCCAAAGCCGCGACCAGACCATCATCCGCGATAAGAAGTTCCTCCAAGCCCGAAATATAAATTAGTAGGCTAGCCCCAATGCCGGTCATTTACAGCGTTCGACGGGAGGTTCTCAATTTTACTAAACTCTACCAGCGATGAATGAGCGCAGCCAAGCCGCCTTATGGCGCAAGGCCGCCGTGCTGGGAAGCCTCTGGGCTTCCTGCGAAATCGTGCTGGGAAGCTTCCTTCATAACGCGCGCATTCCCATGCGCGGCCATTTCATGACCTTCATCGCCGTCGCCCTCTTGGTGGCCGGCCACCGGCTTTGGCCTGAGCGCGGGCTGCTCTGGCGCTCGGGCCTTATCTGCGCGGCCCTCAAGACCATTTCCCCCAGCGCCTTTATTTTCGGTCCCATGCTGGCTATTTCCTGCCAAAGCTTTCTGCTGGAGTTGGCCGTTGCCGTCGCCGGAGCCAATCCCTTGGGCTATGTTTTGGGCGGGGGTTTGGCCATGACCTGGAGCCTGCTCCACAAAATAGGCCGGATTTTGTTATTTTACGGTCCCGAGGCCGCGGCTTTATATGGGCGGGCCTGGCAGCAGGCGCGGCTTTGGCTGGGGCTTTCCCATGCGGGGCCGTGGATCCCGCTTCTTTTGCTGGGAGCGGCTAATTTTCTGGCCGGAAGCATGGCCGCGGTTATCGGACTTAAGGTGGGGGAGGCTCCGGCCCCGGCCGGCCCCCCGGTCCCGAGGCCTTTGCCCGATTTGCCTTCGCCTTCGCGCCCCGCCTTATTTCCCTATTTATACCGCATTCTCAAACGCCCCAAACTGTGGCTGGGGGTGCTGATCGCTTCCACGCTGGCGGGGCTGCTATTGCGCCCCGGCGGCGGCTTTTGGATCGGGCTGCGCATGGGAATGCGCGCCGTTATCCTCACGCTTGGTTTTGCCGCCATAGGCTGGTGGCTCAGAAGTTCCGCGCTGATGGCCCGGCTGACCGCAGGGCGCCGCGGTCTTTTTCTGAGTACCCTTGACTGCGCCTTCAACGCCTTGCCCGGTTTTGTCGCCGCCCTGCCCCCGGGCCGGGAAATTTTGCGCAATCCCGTGGTTTGCCTGCGGCAAATGCTGGCCCAAGTTTCGGCGCGCGAGTCATGACCGTAGTCGGAACAAACGCGCGGCGTTATGAAGGCCCGGATAAGGTTTGCGGCCGGGCCAAATACATCGACGACCATGATTTCCCGGGCTGCCTTTTCGGCGTGACCGTGCGTTCCTCCGTTGCCCATGGCCGCATCCGCCGCATCGATTTTGATCCGAAATTCCCCTGGTCCGAATGCGTGGTGGCCACGGCCAGGGACGTGCCGCATAATTCGGTCCTGCTCATAGAACAGGATCAGCCGCTTCTGGTCGATGAAATCGTCAGGCATGCCATGGAGCCCATCGCGCTTATCGCCCATCCCCGGCGGGAAAAGGCCTATGAGGCGCTGCGGCATGTGCATGTCGAGTACGAAGAGCTTAAGCCCGCGCTGACCCTCTCGCAAGCCTTGGGGACGGAGGCCCTGATATTCGCCCCCGACAACGTTTTCAAGCGGTTTTTAATCGAGAAAGGGGATGTCGAGGCTGGCCTGCGCTCTTCTCATTTTATCGTGGAGGGGGAATACCGAGTCGGCCATCAGGAGCAGGCTTATATCGAGAACAACGGGATGGCGGCCTGGTGGGATAACGGCGGGGTCAGCGTTATGGGTTCGATGCAGTGCCCCTATTACGTCCATAAAGCTATTAAGCATATGTTCGGCCTTCCCGATGAGAAGGTCCGCGTGATCCAGACCGCTACGGGGGGAGGCTTCGGCGGCAAGGAGGAATACCCGAACATGATCGGCGGCCATGCCGCGGTTCTGGCGCGCAAGGCCGGCCGCCCGGTTAAAATCATCTACGACCGCGGCGAGGATATGGCGGCCACCACCAAGCGCCATCCCGCGGTCGTGCGCCACTGCACCGGGCTTTCCCGCGACGGTAAATTACTGACCCAAGACATCGAAGTGATCATGGATGGCGGGGCCTATGTCACGCTCTCCCCCGTGGTTCTTTCCCGCGCCACTTTGCATGCGGCCGGCTCTTACGAGTGCCCAAACGTGCGCGTGCGTTCCCAAGTCGTTGCCACCAACACCCCGCCCAACGGGGCTTTCCGCGGCTTCGGCGCGCCCCAAACGCTTTTCGCCGTGGAACTGCATTGGGAAAAAATCGCCCAAGCCACGGGAATCGATTCGCTGACTTTGCGCCGGCGCAATGCCTTTCGCGAGGGCTCCATCACGGCCACGGGCCAGCATTTGCGCCAAAGCGTCGGCGCGCTTGAGACTTTGGAATGCTGCGTAAAGCGCGGCGGCTATGAGCGCAAGCGCAAGGAATATGAGCGTTTCAACCGCGATCCGAAAAAGAAATGTTGGAAGGGCATCGGCCTGGCCCTGGTCCATCATGGAGCCGGCTTTACCGGAAGCGGAGAGGCCCATTTAGCCAGCCGCGCGGCCATAAGCCTGACCCGGCAAGGAGAGATCAAGGTTTTGGCCGCCTCAACGGAGATAGGCCAGGGAACTAATACCCTCTTTGCTCAGATAGTTGCCGATACCTTGGGCGTTCCTTACGACTGGGTGGCGGTGGAGGCTGCGGATACGGGACGGGTGCCCAACAGCGGGCCGACGGTGGCCAGCCGCACCTGCATGATCGTGGGCGGCCTGCTGCAGCAGGCCGCCCACTTGTTTAAAAAAGAAGTGGTCGAGGCGCGAGGAAGTTTTCCTAAAACTCGTAAAGACATGCATCTTGCTGCTGTTAGTCTTTGCAATGGTCAGCCGGAAAAACGTTTCGAAACCCAATACCAAACTCCGGCGCACGTGCATTGGGATGACAAGACCTATCGCGGGGATGCCTACGGCGTTTACAGCTATGCCACGGTCGTCGCGGATCTGGAAATCGACAAGACGACCTTCGAGGTGCGCGTGCGCAAAATCACCACGGCCCAGGATATCGGCAAGGCCATCAATCCCCTGCTGGCCGAGGGGCAAATCGCGGGCGGCACCGCCCAGGGCGTGGGCTACGCGCTTTACGAAAACGTGGTGATGAAGGGCGGCGTGATGGCCAATGCTCAGCTCACCAATTACATCATCCCGACTTCACTCGATACTCCACCCATGGACGTGGTGATTATCGAAAGGCCTTATAGCGAAGGCCCTTTCGGCGCCAAAGGCGTGGGGGAACTTCCCATGGACGCGCCCGGTCCGGCTATCGCGGCGGCAATCTACCAGGCCGCCGGCCTTCTGATTTCAGAGCTGCCTATTCTTCCCGAAAAAATCGCGCAGGCCAAATCTCATGATCAAGCTGACGGTTAACGGCAAGAAACGAGCCTTTTGCGGCCCGCCCTTCAAGCGTTTGATCGACGTGTTGCGCGAGGATTTTCGATTGACCGGCGCCAAGGAAGGCTGCGGGGAAGGGGAATGCGGGGCCTGCGCCGTTTTGGTCGAGGGCCAAGCCGTTAACAGCTGCCTTATCCCGGTCTGCCAGATGGACGGCCGCAAAATTGAGACCATCGAGGCACTGGGTACCGTGCAAAAGCTGCACCCGCTCCAGGAGGCCTTCATAGAGGAAGGAGGAGCTCAGTGCGGCATATGCACGCCTGGAATGCTTATGACCGCCTGTGCTTGGTTACGATCGCACCGTGCGCCAAAACATTCCCTTAGGGCGCACGGTGCGCGTCCCCTTCTAAAATATGGGAGGGGGACGTACCGCTCGCCGCAAGACATCCGCCGGGTCTTGGCCGGCAACCTTTGCCGCTGCACGGGCTATCAGCCTATCGTTAATTCAGTCGTACGAGCGATGAAACGACACCGGACTCCAAAATGAGAGGAGCGCCCGACACGATCATCTTGTTGCGCCCGCGTTCCACGCGGCAAGCCCTGGAGGTTTTCGCGCAAAACCCTCACGCCGTTCCCTTGGCTGGAGGGACGGATTTCATGGTTTCCTGGAATATGGGCCTGCACAACGGCAAAACGGTTTTGGATATTTCCGCCCTGCGCTCCTGGCGTAAAATTTCGGCGGCTAAAACAGGCGTGCGCATCGGTGCTCTGGCCACCCACGCCGATTTGCAGCGGCATCCCGCCCTCAGGCGCGAGTTTTCTCTTCTAACCGAGGCCTGCTCCGAGATCGGGGCGGCGGCTATTCAAAACCGCGGCACCTTGGGCGGCAATATCGCCAACGCCTCGCCGGCCGGCGACAGCTTCCCGCCGCAGGCGGTTTACGAGGCCAAGGTCCATGCCGTGAGCGCTCAAGCCCGTCGGCTGATCCCTTTTAATGAAATTTTCGTGGGCGTGAAAAAAACGGTTTTGCGCCCGGGCGAGCTGATCGAGTCCGTGGAAATACCCTTTTTAAAACCGCGTCCCTCGCGCCAATATTTTCGGAAAGTGGGGACCCGCGCCGCCCAGGCCCTGTCTAAAACGGTGGCCGCCGGCCTGCTCTGGCTGTCTCGCGACGGACGGGTTTCTGAAATGCGTTTCGCGCTGGGCAGCATGGCGACAATGGTGCGAAGGCTTAAATCAGCGGAGCATTTCGTTCAGGGCAAGAAGCTCACATCAGAGGTCATTGATCATGCTTGTGAGCTTCTTGCCAAAGATGTTTCCCCGATCGACGACGTCCGTTCCACGGCCCAATACCGGCTGAAGGTTTCACGCAATCTGTTAAGGGAATTTTTGTCAGGCCGTTAAATCAACATGGAGCCGCTATGGTTATTAAATCATCCCTAAAATCTTCCGATCTTAAACCTATATTCGCGGCGCTTAAGCGCGCCAATGACGCTTTCGGCAAGGCGCGTCCCGGGGATTCGGGGGAGCGCCAGCCCGTTCACGTGGTTTACGGCGGGGCGCATCTTTTTAAGCGCGACTCCGCCTCACGCTTGGGCGCGCTGGCCTTGAGATCCCTGGAGGAATACGCTCCCACGCCGCAGGCCTTCTCGCGCGCCCTGCATTTGCCGCAAGGCGCCTTCGCCGATACCATTTACGGCCGCGTCACGGACAAGCTCAAACGCGAGCCGGTGGAGGATTTTCGCATCGATTTCGAGGATGGTTACGGCAACCGTCCGGACCAGGAGGAAGACGGCCATGCCGCCCAAGCCGCCAGCGAGCTCGCCGAAGGTTTGGCGCAGGGAACCTTGCCTCCGTTTATCGGCATACGCATCAAGCCGCTTTCCGAGCCGTTGCGGGCCCGCTCGTTTCGCACAATGGATATTTTCGTCACCGCGCTTCTATCGCAAGGGCCAAAAATGCTGCCTAAGAATTTCGTCGTTACCTTGCCCAAAATCACCCGCCCCGCGCAAGTGACAGCCCTGGCTAAAGCATTGGATATGATGGAGAAGCGGCTTAAATTGCCCAAGGGAGCGCTTAAAATTGAATTGATGGTGGAAACGCCCCAATCCATTTTCGCCGAGGACGGGAGCGTGGCCCTGCCGAAATTGGTTGAAGCCGCCGCTGAACGTTGCGTGGCCGCGCATTTCGGCACTTATGATTACACCGCGCTTTGCAATATAACCGCAGGCTATCAGTCCATGGCGCACCCGGCCTGCGATTTCGCTAAAAACGTGATGCAGGTAGCCTTGGCCCAAACCGGCGTCATGCTTTCCGATGGAGCGACTAATGTCATGCCGGTGCCCGCGCACCGGCCGGCGTCGGGGGACACCCTGTCGCCCGAGCAGCTGCAGGAAAACTGTGCCGCCGTGCAAAGGGCTTGGAAGCTGCATTTCGACCACATCCGGCACTCGTTGGCGACGGGTTTCTACGAGGGCTGGGATCTGCATCCCGCCCAATTACCCACCCGCTACGGCGCCGTCTATTCATTCTTTCTTCAGGGGTTGGATGCGGCCTCGGCACGGCTTAAGAATTTCGTGGAAAAAGCGGCCCAGGCGACATTAGTCGGGGATGTATTCGACGACGCGGCCACCGGCCAGGGCCTGCTTAATTTCTTCCTGCGCGGGCTTAATTGCGGGGCGATCACTTTGGAAGAGGCCCAGGCTACCGGCCTGACCCGCGAGGATTTTCAGTCGCGTTCTTTCTTGAAAATATTGGAAAACCGCCGCAAGACGGCGGCGGTTTAGTTTTCATCTGAGCGCTATGCTCCCAAAGTCAGCCGCAAAAATACCCCGCAACAATTTAGCCTCCCAAGTCGTATAAATAGAGGAGTGAATCCGGCTTATTTTATCCACGCTGGCGAGGATGAAGAGGGAAACTCCTCGAGGTTGCTTCAAGTTATCCACATTACCCTGGGCGCCCAGGGCAATGTGGATAAGTAGGTTCACATGGAAAGGGGGGCATAAAATGACTATAGTGAGACTCTTTGATTGGTGCCGCAACCTTAGCGATGAAGAACTCTTAAAAGAATTAGAAGCGGCGCGGGAGGATGAAAGGAGTCTTCTTATCCGGTTTTTAGTCTGCTTAAGCGAACTTGACCGGCGTCATTTAGCTCAAGGACAAGGTTTTCCATCTCCTTTTAATTACTGCACGGAGCGGCTAAAGATGTCCAAGGATGAAGCCTGCCGCGGAGTTCGCGCAGCGCGGTCGTCAGCCCTATACCCTGCAATACTAAGCTATCTGGCCGATGGAGTAGTTTCATTGACCGTTATATCCATGTTGTCATCTCATTTTTCAATTGACAATGTTTCAGAGTTATTGGAGCGCGCAAAACATAAGAGCGTCCGTGAGATCGAGAGGCTTGTTGCGGAGCTCGCCCCAAAACCCGATGTGAGGGAAACGATCCGCAGGCTTCCTGAGCGGGATGCGTCGTCGCCAGGTGGCGGCACAGCGCCGGTTTTTGAACCGATGTCCCAATTTTCGTTGTCTGCGGCGGGGGAACTGCCGATTTTGGGCCCTCCCTCGAAAATGGAGCCCCTGGCGCCTTGTCGCATCCGCTTTGCCTTCACGGCCACGGAAGAATTCCTCAATAAAATAGAGCGCTGCCGCCGATTGCTGAGGCATAAATACCCGGCCGGACGCCTGGAAGAAATTTTCGACGAACTGGCCCGAAATTTCCTTAAGAAAAGAGATCCCGATCTTAAAACCAGGCCCGCGCCGCCAAGGGCGACAAAGCCGTTTCGGCGGGAAATTCCGCAATGGGTCAAGGACGAGGTTTGGAAACGGGACGGAGGAAGGTGCAGCTTCGTGTCAACGGAAGGTCGGCTTTGCGCCAGCCAGGATTTTCTTGAGTTCGACCATGTCATTCCCTGGGCGCTGGGCGGGCTCTCCAACACGCCGGGCAATATTAGGCTGCTATGCCGCAGTCATAATCAGCATCTGGGGCAGAAAGTTTTCAGCGAGTTCCACGAGCCTGAGGGGCTTGGCGGAAATTTTAAAGGGGATACGGCAAACAGTATTACAGATGATCTCGGATGACTTTCGCGCCGGCCCAGCCTAGAAGAACCAGCCCGCCCAAAATCAGCCAATTGTAATCGCGGCCGAAAGTCGCGGCTGGGAAGTGGTTGCTGATCATGGTAAATATCAGCGGCACGCTCATGTAGGTGTTGTGCTTCGAGCAGCGCGCGGCAACCTGGGCTAGCTCCGGCTGGGGTGTGCCACCGGCCTTGGTGATGGCCATCATTTTCTTCTGCGAGGGGATAATCACCAGCCAGACGTTGGCGACCATGATGGTGCCGAATATCGCACCGATGTGCAGATA
>MGUO01000311.1:2640-3617 GCA_001800015.1 Elusimicrobia bacterium RIFCSPHIGHO2_02_FULL_57_9 | reverse complement strand
GCAGCGCCCAGGGGTTCGCTGCGTGCCAAGGGGGATCGCCAGACTGCGTTATAGCCGAGCCAGCCCGCGGCTAGAATGCCGGCTGACAGGGCGACGGCGGCGCCACGGGAAATCTCGGAACCGTAAGGCAAAAGAGGAGCGCCCATCCAATAAACCACCATGAGCAGCAGCATGCCGCTGCTCCAGGTCATGGCCGCTTCCCATTTAAACCAATGCAGGGCGCGCGGCATCAACTCGGGCCATTTCTGTTTCTCCACCAGATAGAAGCCGCCGCCGTGCACCATCCAAAGCTCGCCAGAGATGTTTTTCTTGGCGGCGGATGGGGAGCCCGCGTCGACGGCGGCGGACGGGGTGAAGGCCCTTTCCATCCAGTTGAAAAGATAGGTCTGCCCGATCCACATGACGCCGGCGATGACGTGGATCCAACGCAGAAAAAGATTAAGCCACTCTTGCCAGATTAAATCCATTCTGTTCAGCTTCCCCGATACGTCGAATATCCGTATGGACTCAGCAGCAGCGGCACATGATGGTGATGCCCCGCTTCCTTTTCCTTAATCTCAAAAATAACGTGCACTGTCGGATGGAAGCAAGATATTTTTCTTGCCGCGAAGTAGGAGCCGGTCTCAAAAGCCAAGCGATAAACGCCGGGTTTAATCTTGGCGCCGGGCGGCAACAGGTCCTTGACGCGGCCGTCGGAATCGGTGGTCTTGTCGCCGATCAGCGTCCAGCTTTCGCCGTCCTTATTTTGCGACTCCAGGGTGACGGCCATGCCGTTAGCGGGTCGGCCGGTGGTAGTGTCCAAAACATGCGTCGTGATAGAGCTCATTGGTTTATCAGTTTCTCCAGTCTAATTTTGGTGATTTCAGCCTGCTCGGCGGCGGCGATTTTGATTTCAGCCTCCTCTTCATTTTTGAGGCGTTCGTTAAGCAAGACAAGCATCTGCTCCGCGCTTTTCCCGGTGGCGTGGACGATGAAGA
>MGUO01000311.1:0-2597 GCA_001800015.1 Elusimicrobia bacterium RIFCSPHIGHO2_02_FULL_57_9 | reverse complement strand
ATTTTTTGCGCAGGCCCTCCTCATCACCGATGCGGGGATGATGGCTGAAGGCTTCAAGGCGTTGCGGGCGGCCTAAATAATTCCAGATTTCATCGGCTGCGGCCAAGAGGCTGTTGATGTCGGCGAACGGGCGCCGCGCGGCCATGGCCTTGGCCCAGAGGGCGCAGCCGCAGCAGCGCAGGAGTTGCTCCTGCGCGATTTTGACCGGCAATTCGTTAAACTTGCGCAAGCCGTCCATAAAGCCTCAGGCGGGCGATGCCGCCGTCCGGAAAGATGCTTAAGCGCACGTGGGTGGCGGGCCGGGGTTGAGAGATGGAAAAACGATGGCAGCGGTCCGGCCCCAGCTTGGAGCGGGGGACTATCTCCTGCCAGGAGGCAGCCCCGCCCCTTTCGTTGGAATCGCTCAGCGTTTCAAGCGTCGCCTCGCGCTCCCCCAGGCAGGCCTCAAGGCGGCAGCTTTCCGGGTAATTCCCCTTAAAGTGGGTGGTGTCCACCTCGATTTTTTCAATGAGCCCCGGCTCACCCAGCCGTACGATGCACCAATCGTGGCCCTGCCCGCGCCGGCGCTTGGTTTCCCAGCCGTCGCCCATATTGACGGAGCGTCCGGGCATGATGAGATTGTCTTTGCCCCCGAAATGCATGTCGCTGGCCCCCAACACCAGGCCTCCGTTTTCAACCGCGGCAAGGTCCAAAGATTTGCTTCTGAGTTTTGTAAAATCTGGAACTACAATGCCGTGCAAGCGCAGGCGGGCGACGCCCCCATCGGGGAAAATATTGAGCCTGACATGGGTCCAGGGCCGGCTGTCAAGAATTTCAAAGAGATTTTCCGAACCGCCCAAAAGCGCTCGCTGCGTCAGGATTTCGGTCCAAGGAACCTTATTTTTTATCAGATCAGGGCTCTTGGCGCCGGGGGCGTCGCAGGCTTCCAAAGAAAAGCTTTCCGGATGATTGCCGATAAAATAGTTGGTGTCGATCACGGTTCCGCGCAGAATTCCACGCAATCCTAACCGGATGAGGCACCAATCATGGCCGCTATCGCGGCGCCGGCGGGTTTCCCAGCCGTCCATCCATTTGCCGCGGGAAGTATATTTGCCCGCGATGAAAATCCCGCGCCCGGGCTTAAGCAGATTTTCCTTGCCCGCGAAAAACTCGTCGTTGGCGGCCAGGGCCTGGCCGCCGAGCCGCTCGCCGGCCAGGTCAATAAGCTGCCGGAAATTTTCCATGGCGATGTTCTTTGTGAAGAAGCGTATTGCCCGAATATGCGCCGATCAGGCGATTTTTCTCGTAGATCAGCTCGCCCCGAAGAAAGGTTTTCTCCACCACCCCGTTTAAGATGCGTCCCGCATAGGGCGTAAGCTTATGGCGGTGGAAGATATTCTCCGGTTTTACTGTAAAGGCGGCCTCCGGGTCGAAAATGATGAAATCCGCGTCGTTGCCGGCGGAAAGCCGGCCTTTTTTCTCCTGCCAGCCGGCCAAGGCCGCGGGACCGCAGGCTAAGAAGCGGGCCACCTCAGGCAGTCCGAAGCCCCATTCTTTCGCTTCGCTCCAGACCAAGGGCAGCAACAATTGCAGCGAGGAGATGCCGCCCCAGGCCGAAAGGAAATCGCCGCCGCCCTTAAGCTCGGGCGCGCAGGGAGAATGATCGGAGACAATGAAATCGATAACCCCCTGCCGCAAGGCCTTCCATAATTCAAGCCTGTTTTCTTGCTCGCGAATGGGAGGACTGCACTTATATTCGGTCCTGCCCGCCGGGATATCCTCGGCGCAGAGGCTTAAATAATGCGGGCAGGTTTCGGCGGAGATGGGAAGCCCCTCTTGTTTGGCCAGCCGTAAAATCCCCAGCGCCTGCGCGGAGGAAAGATGCGCGATATGGGTCCGGCACCGAGTTTCCCGGCAGAGTTCTATCATGAGCTTAACGGCCGCGTTTTCCCATATTTTAGGCCGCGAGGCCAGGTAGGTCTTGTAGTTGGCGCCGGGCGGCAACGCATCACCTGATGCCGCCCGGCACGCGTCCCCTTTCAAAATATTGGAGGGGGACGTTCCGCTCGCCGCGAGTTCAGCGTGCACAAGCAACGGCACGCCCCGCGCCGCCAGAACGGGCATGGCCGAGCGTAATTCCTTTTCGCCGACAGCGGGAAAATCGGCGATACCGGAATCGATCAGGAATGCCTTAAATCCGCTCACGCCCGCCTCTATCAAGGGTTCGAGCTCGGCTAAGTTGCCGGGGATTAAGCCGCCCCAAAATCCGCAGTCCACGCGCAGGCGGCCGTAAGCCGCCTCAAGCTTGGTCTTAAAATTTTCAACCGTCGTGGTCGCCGGGCTGCTGTTGAGCGGCATGTCGATTAGAGTGGTCAGGCCTCCGGCCGCCGCGGCCGCCGTCGCGGTCTCAAAACCTTCCCAGCCGGTTCTTCCCGGCTCGTTGATATGCACGTGGCTGTCGCAAAGCCCCGGGAGTACGGCTTTATCGCCGGCGTCGAGCGTGATGATGCTTGGTTCGGCCCTGGGAAAAGATTCGTGGGGCATAACGGCGCTGATTTTCCCATCCTTGATATGCAGGGTGGCCGGACCTGCGCCTTGAGGCGTGACGACCCGGCGGC
>MGUO01000310.1:2100-19494 GCA_001800015.1 Elusimicrobia bacterium RIFCSPHIGHO2_02_FULL_57_9 | reverse complement strand
GGAGGCAATCATGGTCATGGCGCGCCACCATTGATCCTGGTCCGTGACATGGCAGTTTTTCCCGTTCTTGGCCGGCACCAGGCGCGGCAGCTGCCAGATGCGATCGGCCGAGGCGGCCTCGGCTTCCAGGCGCTTGTGCACATGTTCCGTCACGATTTTCATGTTTTCAATGATCCAGGCGGGTTCTTTGAAAACGTGCCGGTTGACGCGCTGGATAATGCCGCGTTCCTCGGAGAAAGGAGTGCGAAACACGGCCATATAGGTGTCGTTGACATTGCCCGAGCCGAAGGGATGGATGGCGACCAGTCGGCCGGGGAAGGCGAATTGCGCGGCGATGTCGGTTAAATCCATCGGGGCAGTATATATAAAAAAGAAGGCTTGCCTTTATGCAGGCGGGTCTTTTTGGGGCGGCTGAGAAGGGCAGTCCTGGCGGCTTTGCAGGCGCATCCTGGCGGCCACGATCAAATGGGCTAGATCATGGGCCCACGGCTGCCTGAGAATCTTATCAGGATCGAATTTGAAACGGGCTGTAAGCGCCAGTGGCATAGTCCTCAATAAGAGCATAGCCCTCCGCTGCGAAGAATTTATTGCGTGTTTTCGAAGAAAAAGCGAAGTTCGGGCTCCCGGCAATGGCCTCAAATTTGGGATAATAGGGCGTGATTTCCTCCGTCGATACTCAAACCGCTAAGGATTGGCGCACCCGCCTGCGCGAATTCTACGGGGCGCTTCAAAACGTGCCTAGGGCCTTTAAGCTTCTATGGGAGGCCGACCGCTTCAGCGCCGTGGGCACGGGCGCCATCGTTCTTATCAGCTCCATGCTTCCCGTCTCCCAGGCCTGGGTGACCAAGCTGATTATTGACGGCGTTTTGGAGCAGATCCGCCTCAACGCGGAGGTCCAGCAAGGTTTTCGCGCGGTTCTTCCCTACTTAACCATTGAATTCGGCTTGATCTTCGTGGGAGCCATCAACGGCCAAATGCGTCAGCTTATGGACAAATTCAGCAGCTTGAAGCTGGGCCATTTGATCAATACGCGCATCATATCCAAGGCCATTTCCCTCGAAGCCCGCTGGTTCGAGGACCCGGAGTTCTACGACAAAATGCAGAACGCCCGCAGGCAATCCGAGTGGCGCGCCCAAGGCATCGTGAACGCCGGGTTTCTGCTCGCGCAAAATCTGCTGAGCTTGTTTTCTTTTTTAGCGGTGCTGATCGCTTTTAGCCCCTCCTTGGCGCTTTTGCTCTTTGCCGCCGGCATTCCAGCCTTTTTGGTGCAATGCCGCTACAGCAGCCTGAGCTTCCGGCTTGAGACCTGGCGCGCGCCAGAGACCCGCGCGATGACCTATCTTGAGCAGCTTCTGACCCAGGATGATTCGGTCAAGGAGATCAAGCTCTTCGGCCTGGGCCGGCCGCTGTTGTCTCGCTATACCGGCATGTTTTGGAAGATTTTCAGCGAGGACGCGGAGTTGGCTAAAAGCCGCTCGTTTAAAGCGCTGGCCTGGGGGCTGCTCTCGACTCTTTCGTACTACGTTTCCTACGGCTGGTGCATTTGGCTTACGATTTCCGGCCGCATCAGCTTGGGCCAGATGACGTTTTATATAACCATGTTCAGCCAAAGCCAGGGAACCTTTCAAGGCATGCTGGACAATATCAACACCCTGTACGAAAACGGGCTGTTCTTGGACAATCTTTTCGGATTTTTCGGGCTGACTTCGAACATCGAGGTGTGGGACGCCGCGAAAAGGCCGGCCGATGACCCGCGCCGCGGCATTGAATTCAAGAACGTTTGGTTCCGCTACCCGGGCAACGAAGAATGGGCCCTGCAGGATTTTTCCCTTGAAATCGGCCCCGCGGAAAAGCTGGCTTTGGTCGGCCCCAACGGCTCGGGCAAGACGACCTTGGTCAAGCTTTTGACCCGCCTTTACGAGCCGGTTCGGGGGGATATTTACCTGCGCGGCGTGAACATCAAATATCTGCCTCCCGAGGAAATCCACCGTCGGATCGGCGCGATCTTCCAGGATTTCGTGCGTTACCATCTGACTTTCCGCGAGAACGTCGGCTTCGGCGCCGTGGAGCATTTAGACGATATGGCCAGGATTATGGCCGCCGTGCGCAAGGCCGGCGCCGAGCAAATCGTGGAGGGCCTTCCTAAAAAATACGAGAGCGTGCTGGGCCGCTGGTTTGACTCGGGTCATGAGCTCTCGGGCGGCCAGTGGCAGAAGGTGGCCTTGGGACGCGCCTTCATGAGCGGGGGAGAGGTGCTTGTTCTGGACGAACCCACGGCCTCCCTCGACGCTCAGGCGGAATTCGATATTTTCCAGCGCTTCCGGGACCTGACCCAGGGGAAGATCGCCATCCTGGTTTCTCACCGCTTCAGCACCGTGCGCATGGCCGACCTCATCGCCGTGCTTAAGGGGGGGCGTCTCGAAGAGTTGGGCTCGCATCAGGAGCTGCTCGCTCGCGGCGGAACCTACGCCCAGCTTTTCGGCTTGCAGGCGCAGGGATATCGCTAGCGTAGAAGGACTGGCGCCTTGAAGTAAAACCTCAGAATTTAAATCCCAGCGAGAAATGGTGCATATTGTTGACGGCTCTCTTCACCCCAACAGCGTAATCGAAGATAAATCGGCTTTCTTTTATGCCGAAACCGATAGTGGCCGAATCGCTTGGGCTGTTGAAAGCCGAGCCCAGGCGCAGGGCGGCGCTGCCGTAGTCGCTGTAAGGCAATGAAAGCTCGACGCCGGCGCCCGCCGTAGTCTCTGAATCCCGAACCTTGACGCCGTCAAGGTTCAGCAGAAAGTTTGGGCTTCCTGAAAGGATGGCGTCGTCGGGTCCTAGGAACCGGTAAGAGGCCCCGAAACGCAAGGTCAAAGGCAGGGGATCGCCGTTTTGCTCGAATTTAACGTCGGGGCCCAGGTTTTGGATGGCTGCGCCGAGGCCGATGCCGGTTTTAGCCAATTTCCACAGGAGGCCGCCGTCCATGGCATAACCGCGGGCCGTTGCCGTTTGGGCCAGATTGAGGCGGTAGAATTTGGCGAGGATTCCGGCGGAAAGTCCGGGGATCAGCTTAAAGCCTATTGCCGCCAATGCGGCGAAATCCTGTTGAGCCTTCACGTTTCCGTTGGCGCCATTGGAAAGGTTAAGGCTGATCGTTCCGGCGTCGTAATAAAGGAGTCCCGCCGCGAGCGTGAAAGCGGCAAAGGGGTGGGCATAGGCCCCGTAGCTGAAATGGTCATCTATGATTCCATGAGTATAAGCGGTTTGGATTACCGGATTGGCGGCCGAGGTCAAACCGGCCGGATTGTATCCCAGAGAATCGATGCCGCCGTCGGCTCCCGCGAAAGCCTGTCCCATGGCCGAGGCCCGGGCGCCAAGCGGCCGGCGCAGGGTCGCGGCTCCGATCTGCGCTATCTCGGCGCGCGCCTTTTGAGAGTGCGCCAGAAGGCACAGAAACATTGATAAAAAATACGCTCTTTTCATTTGATGACGACGATTTTACGCGTGGCGTCGAGCTTGGGCCCCTTGGCCCTCAGTACGTACAGGCCGCTGGCCGCCGCATATCCCGATGCGGTTTTTCCATCCCAGAAGACGCTGTAGGCGCCCGCGGGCAGTTCGCTGTCCAGCAAGGTGCCGATCGGCTCGCCGGTGATGGTAAAAACCTCAAGGGTGACTCTTCCCGCGATGGAAATACTTACGTTGGCCTTGGTGCGGGTCCCTTCCCGGGGCCTGATGAGGTTGTCGAGCAGCGTTAAATCGCCTGCTTGATAATCGAGGAAAAGGGCATTGCGCAAAGTTCCCGAGGTTCCGCTGGCATTGGTCACGACCAGATCCCAAAAGCCTGGGAATTTCCCCCGCACATCGAAATTGACGGTAATGGTCTGATCATCGCTGCGGGACACACTCGTGCCGGTGATGTCCGATTGACCCGCCTGCCGAAGCAAAGCGCCGGGCCCGGCCGAGAAAATTTCCCCAAGGATCGTAAAGGCAATGACCCCGCCGTTGGTAAACGCCGCGCTGGGCGCCAGGTTCTGCGGGTCAGGCGCATCGGTCACCGCGCTGAATACATCGGAGGAGGGGGAAACACCGTAGTACAGCCGCCAGCGGAAACTGTCGGTGGAGCGGGTCACGCAAGGCAGGGACAGCGCTCCCAAGGCCGGCGGCGTAGAGTATCGGGTGCCGCTTTCCAGGGTAAAAACGCTGCCGTTGATATTAGTGGACAAGGCGCTCAACACCGTGGTGTTGGTCGTATCCCCGCTAAGGGGTGCCGTATAAAGGACCCTGACTTTGTTGTTTGTGAGGAGGGTGGCCGCCGCCTGCCCGGCTTGAGCCGCGACCACCGCCGATCCCGTGCTGAAATTAAGGCCTTCATTAGCGGAGAGGGCGCTGAATACCTGGTGGTTGGCCGCCTGGTCTCCAAAGGTGGAATTCTGAATATAATACAGCCGCCAATCTCCGCTGCTGAGCTCGGTAAGGCTCGGAAACTGGGCGAAGGTTTGGCCGTTGTCCACGTTGACCGCGGTGCCCGTGGCGTTGGCCCAGGCCAAGCCGTCGGCGGAAGTGGCGCTGTAGATTCGGAAGGCCCCGGTGGAGCCGATCACCGAATAAAGCATCCGGAAGCCGCCGGCGTTTAAAGGGAGTATCGAAAGGCCCGTGATGGAGCTGACCGCGATGTCGAGCGCGGGAGCGGTTTGGCTCGACAGCCGCACGCCCGCGTCTTGAACAAAGTCCGATCCATCGCTGGTGATCGCGGAAAACACCTGGCTGTTGTTGCGTATATAGTAGACGCGCAGCGACGGATAAGAGCCGGTGGCCGCCTGGATGGCGGCGGAGGACAGCCGCAGCCCGCCTTCCGGGACGAAGGACGGCGCGGCCCAGCCCGGCGAGGTGAAAAAGAATAAAAGGGCCCAGTGTGCCAAGATCAGGATATCCTACAAATATAGCAGGCTGGTTCCAGCGGGGAGCTGCTAGGGTTTAATCGCCCCGGCCACCCATGCGCTCCACGGGAACACGATCTTTCCGCCGCGCGTGAATTTCTCGGCGGCCTTGAGGACTTGGTCCTGGATCTTCTTGCGCGAAGCCTCGTCGGTCTTGCCCAGGGCGCCGGCGATGGGGGCGGCCACTTCGGTCATCAGCTCCCAATATTGAAGCGGGCCGTCGTAATCCCGCTCTCCCGCGACTTCCACCTCGCGCGCCTGCTTAAAACCGGCCGCTTTGAGAATGGACTTCAGAGTCCCAGGCTTGGCCTGGCGGAAAAGCCCAGGCATATCCGGCGGAGGCGGCGGCACGGCCAGTTCCCTGTTGACGATATCGGCGATAGTCGTCGCCCACGGGTTTTTCTGAGGCTCCGCCCACGCGCATAAAGCCAGACGGCCCCCGGATTTCAGAACGCGAAAAAATTCGCCGGCGGCCTTTTGCGGATCGGGAAAGAACATGACCCCCATGCGGCAAAGAACGGCGTCGAAGCTCCCGGACTCAAAAGGCAAGGCGCCGGCGTCCGCGGCCGTTGCCTCATAGTTGGCCGTCCCCAGACAGCGCGCCTTTTCCTGCGCGACGCGGATCATTTCTTCGGAGAGATCCGTGCCGATGACGTGCCCCGTGGTCCCCACGATTTTAGCCGCCGTCAAACCCGGCTCGCCTGTGCCGCAGGCGGCATCCAAAACGCGCATGCCGGGCTTCAAGCCCGCCTCCTTTAAAAGTGCCTCCCCCGCTGGGCGCAAAAACTCCATGGCAAAGGCATCCCACTTCTTCCAACCTGGTGCGAACTTATTCCAGCTCTGCCGCTGCTGCTCCCTGATTTCCTCCATAGCGGACTTTGGTTTTACCGAAGCACTTTGCGCATTGGTCATAGCGGTCTCCTTTGAGTCATTTGCCCCATCTTAGCTAATCTCCGCTGGACGCGCCAAGCGGTTGACCGCTCTGCGCAGGCTTGAGTCCGATCAGGCTGCTCTCTACCTACGCTGGGCAAACACAAGCGAACTAAAAAAGTCTTTTGTTCTTTGGCACAACGCTGATTTCAAGATAGTTCTCGCAGCCCACGGTCGGTAGGAAATTCTTGATTTAAACGCCTTTCAACGACATCAGTCGGTTCTCGGCGGTTCTCGCAAGAAGTCCAAGACCAGCTTCACGCGTTATGATAAAATCCTCTTCAGCGATGCCAAATCTCATCCCGGCCGAAACGATTGAGCAGCGGATATTCCTGATCCGCGGCCATAGAGTCATGATCGACCGCCACTTGGCCGAGCTGTATGGGGTCACTACGATGGCCCTCAACCAGGCCGTCAAGCGGAATAGGGAGCGTTTTCCCGAAGATTTCATGTTCCGCCTGACCAAGGCCGAGCGGGACGAGCTTATCACAATCTGTGATAACCTCCGGCCCCTCAAGTTCTCCCCAGCCCTCCCCAACGCGTTCACCGAGAATGGAGTAGCCATGCTCTCAAGCGTCCTAAGGAGCAAACGAGCGATCCTGGTCAACATTCAGGTCATGAGGACGTTCACGCGGCTGCGCCAACTGATCTCTACACACAAGGAGCTTGCCAGGAAGATCGAGAGCCTGGAGCGGAGTATTAAATCCCACGACCATCAGATCGAGGCAATCTTCGAGGCCATCCGCGGACTGATGAATCCTTCGGAAAGCGGGCGAAAGATCATCGGCTTCCGTCACGGTTCCTGACGCATGGGCAGGACAAGGAACGGATCGATGGTGCTGGGCCGATTGCCACTCGCTTTTTCCTGTCTGCTCGTAGTTCCCATTAGCAGTTGGGCGGCGTTCCCATTTAGAAACTACAAGGCGGGGACTATCCTTCGTTATGAAATGCGGGGGCTCAATGACGGCAAGGTCTACGAGGCGGTTTCCCGGCATGAGGTAAAAGTAAAAGGCGGTGTGTTTTACGAAGAGGTCGAATGGGAAAGGCTTGCCGTTGGGGAAAATGCGATCGACCTGGCAGCTCTCAAGGATTTCCGGCAATGGGTATCCTTGGATCAGGGATTCAACACCGCGACGAACAACTTCAAAGATATCCCGCCGCAACTCATGGGGCAGTTGGCCGGCCCTTACTTCGACTTGATGACGTTCTACGTGGATGCCAATCCGCGACTGTTCGGAGCGCGGCTGAATGCGCTAGCTGCCGGCAAGCCCCTCATCTTTCCATACAGCAAGTCTTCTTCTTGGGCGGATGGCTTCAGGACCTTGTTGGGCGAGGACTGCATCGATTTTCAAATCACGTTCCAAACGGAATTGCCCGAGCGACCGGTTCTCCGAGTGGAGCATATTGCTCCCGAAAAGGATACTTGCGTTAGCCTGCCAGAGAGCTGGATGGCGTCTCGGGTGGGAGGACGTCCCAATAATTGGGTGCAGATCGGAATAGACCAAGCTAAGATGGGAAACTCTCCAGAATATGGCGCCTCCTACGGGCTGGAGTACTTCGATTCACACATCTACCTTGACCCCATCAATGGAATGATCCGCTCCGCTAACCTCTACAATACCGTGGACAGGATAAACAGGACTTGTCAGGAGGTCAAAACTAGCCGGCACGGCGCTAAGAGTGTCGTGGAGAGTGTCGGCGGATGCGGGCCTGCCACGCCGCAGCATACATTTCGAAACATTTCTTTGAGACTTATTGAGTATCGCGTCCCGGCTGGGCGTTCCCCATAAGCGGCCCTGAACGCTGTGCCAAGCCCCAATCGCGGGTGCGATTGGGGCTTATACCCTTCCAGGACTTCGACTGGCCGATTGACCAGTTTTCGCCAGGTTTGCCCAGCGTACAAAGTGGCTGTCCTCCTCGTTACTCGCATTAAGGTAAGCGAGAATCGGCATCTCCCGTCGTGGTTTGGCACAGTGCCCAATTCGGGTTGATTCTCGCGGCCAAGGGCTGCCATGCAATATTCGACAATGCAATATTCAACTATTGACATATATATGTTATGATGCTAAACTGGAACGGTGAGGTGATCCCATCATGATACGAACGACCATATATCTGTCTGACGAGGTCCACAACGGTCTAAAGCATTTAGCCGTCGAACGACGTCAATCCATGGCCAACCTGCTCAGAAAGGCGGTCGAGGAAGTTTACGAGGATGACCTAAAAGATCTTCATGCTGCCCAAAAGGCTTGGAAGACGCATCTGAGTCAACCCGAGAAAGCTATCTCCGCCCGCGAGTACTTCACCAAACGCACAAAGAAGAATGCATAGGCTCGATGTCGCGCCCAGTGCGGCCCGGGACCTCGACAGTATCCGTGAGCCTGATCTTGGCCGAATTAAAACGCATATCCTTGTCCTTGAATCCAACCCACGGCCCCATGGGGTCAAGAAACTCGATGGCCCTCTGCATCGAATTCGCGCTGGAAACTGGCGTATCCTCTACGGCATTGATGACCATCAAAAAGTTATCACAATCTTGCGAATAGTACGGCGTTCTGAGAGAACCTACAAACGATGACGTTCGAAAGATGAGCCGAACCATCATTAAGCGCATAGTCCGACGCAGCCTCAAAGGCTACCATTCACCGTATCGTGATCCCTTCCGTTATCTATCCATGCGACAGACGGGACGCAAGCGCTTCATCGCGGCTATGCGCACAATTCTGTCTGGAACTCTATCCGGGGACTTCAATCCGCGGGCGCCACATAGCGAATTAAGACTACTCGAACATTTGGCCGGAAAAGCTCTGGATCGTGGTCTTTGGCAACTGGCTTATGTCGGTCGCCACCTCGCTGGCATGGTGCTGGCCCAGCGCCGACCCAGCAGACCTAATGAGGGGACTCTGTTCTTTTTGGGCATCTCCCCCGCCTTCCGCGGGCGCAGCTACGGAAAAATATTACATGCCAAGGGCTTGGAATTATTGGCTCATGCTGGATGTTTGCGCTATCTGGGTGGCACCGACATCCGAAACAAGCCGATGCTGCAGACCTTCCGAGCGAACGGCTGCCGAGCCGCCGGAACCTGGGCATGTGACGCGCAAACTGGGAAGCGCCTGCGTCGGGCGCGTAATCGTCACTTCCAGATAATTCATGCATGTCACTGACCGATTCTCGCTGAGCGCTACCGACCGAAGCCTCCCATGATCCAACGGTTGCTCCGCAGGGCCCAATGGATGAAGAAGCAAATCGAAAAGAAAGGAGTAACGCAACGGACCCTAGCCCGGCGGCTCAAAATGCACCCAAGCCGCGCGACGCATCTCATGGGATTGCTCAACCTATCTCCCGTAATCCAATACCAGATAGCTTCCCTGCCACCCTGCCGTGGTAGGGGTCCAATCACGGAACGGGTGCTGCGCCCCATAGCCAAGATCGAAGATCCGGCGCGACAACTTCAACAGTTCCAAAATCTTATGTCCGACCTTGAACCAGAAATTATGGAGGCAAGCAATGTGACCTCTTGACCCTGCGCCCGAAGGAAGGTACGACCTCTGGGCTTATCCCAGCGAAGTCTCATTGGAGGTGTACCGATGGCAGATAAAGAGGTCAGGTGGCTCAGCTTTCCGTTCATCGCCCCGAAAGGCAAGGGGTCAAAGCCAGAACAGCCTAAAGGAGAAATTTTTGAGGTTGATCCTCCTGCGGAATTGTTAGCGCGTCGTTCCTGGTATGATGACCCGATTAATCTGACGCCCCAGGAGCGGCGGAAGAGGATAGTCGCGCTTCTGGCCATCGCCCTCAGACGTTGGGTAACTGAACAGCAGAAGAAAGGCTAAACGATTCGATACTTGCCGGTTTTATGCCCGCCTTCTCGGCGAATAATTTCTGCATCTAGAAGAGGTTTCAGGACGTGGTGGGCTCCAGGCTTTGTCACTCCTAGAGAATCCTGGATCTCTTTGATCGACTTAGGTCCCATCCGAAGAAGTGTCAGGAGCTTCTCCTGTTTAGGGGATAGGATTAGTTGCTCGCCCTTGGTCGATAGGCTAACCGCTTCGATACGCGACCAGGCGCGACGCAGTGCCTCGTTAGCTGCCTCCGCAATATATTCTACCCAACCCGTCAGCTCATGCTTTTCGCTTTGGGCACGATGGAAGGCGCGGTAATATCCCTTGCGATCTTCCAATAGTACTTCATCCACGGCGAAGATGTGGTAGGTGTCGAATTGGCGGCGATATAGTTCCCAGGCCGCCAAAGCCCGACCCACGCGGCCATTGCCATCTCCAAAAGGATGGATGTACTCGAACTGATAGTGCAGAATGGCCGAGCTCACCACGGCCGGCCAAGCCCGGCCCGATCCATTGATCCAGGCCAGAAGGTCCTTCATAAGCCCTGGGACTTCCTTGGCGGGTGGCGGCAGGTGATCCCCCACGCGAACCGCGAAAGGGCGAAATAATCCTAGGGGACCCCTGTCCAAGGCCCCTTTCTGGCCAATAATGGAGTGGAGCTTGAGCACGTCCCGAACGCCGACTTCTTTGGCCTTTGCGCTCTTGGTCACGAAACGCAGAGCCGCGAAATAATTGAGGACTTCTTGGATAGACCTGGGTTTGGCTTCCGGTAGGGAGCCCCCTTCGGCCAGAACTTTGACCTCCTCTAAGGTAAGAGGATTTCCCTCAATAGCAGTCGAACCATGCGCCTGCCGGGCGGCAGCGTCCTTTTGCAGGGAAGGAATCCAACTTACTCCAACAGCCGCGTCTTTAATGCGGGCACTCAAGCCCGCGATCTCTTCAAGGACCTTTAGGAGATGAGGTGTAGTCTGAAAGGACGGCTGGTAGGGCATAATTCAGGATACAAAATACGTAAAGCATAAGTAAAGTAATACGTAAAGTGACCCTGGGCGTTTGGTAATTCTGCTACTGGGGAGTAATTTCAAGTCTAAATCTTATCGGCTCGAAGCCACCCATGTGACCACGAGCATCCAACTCATATACCCAAGAAACTGCTTGCCCGCGACGCTCCTTGATCTTGAACCAGATAGGATCGAGGCAGGTCAATAAGGGAGCCTGCGCCATGTAATGCTTCGGAGTTACAATTATTTGAATCGGGAGCCATCCGTTTTTGCGCTTCCTAACATTAACTCGGTCAATATACTGCAAGCCCCCGGCGTCCACCATGACGCTTTCGTTTGCATCAAAAATAAGTGACGGCCGGACACGGGAAGCGACTCTTTCAATAAATTCTCTTGTGTTCGCGATTTTTTCCACGCGTGAGTCGACATATGCGTGGAAACCATAGATTGCTGCTGCCAATGCAATCAGCTTGTAAGCGGTTGAGCCAGAAAAATATTGCCATGCCCCAGAGGGCCACATTGGCGATCCAAAAGTGCGCCCAGGCCAAGTGCAACGAGTAGAGCCTTCTTGCTAACACCGCGGGGAACATGCGGTAAGCCACTCCGAATATGGTCATGGAAACCCAGCCCAAGAGCATCACATGGGTATGAGTGGGAATGAGGTAATAGTCCCCCCTTCCAATCCCCGCCAAACCGGCTCAGGATCATGAGGTTGCCTAGAACCCCGCCCAAGACCAAGTAGGCGACGGCAGCCAGTACGAAATGTTTCGTGGGGTCTTTCATGGTATAGGGGCAGAGGAATGAGTGAAGAAAACGTCGACCATGTGATTACCTCTCATCCAAGAGGTGCGCGCCAGCTCCGTCGGGATTGTCAATGACCTGGGAAAAGGCTCGGACTGGCCCGGCCGCACGGGCTTGGGAGAACTCGGCCGCCCTGGCGGAGTCGGCGAAGGCGGCCATGCCTGAGCCCATCGGCGTCGCCAGCCCCGGAGAGACGACAAAGGAGGCCTCCTTGGCTCGGACCCAGCCTTGACCGTTGAAATCGCGAACCCAGGCTCGGGCTGAGAGCCCCGGCTGCTTGCTCAAGACGGCCAGCAACTCACCGACATCGTCATAAGCCACCGACTGCCCCGTTTCGCTCACATAACCCGCCGCATATCTTTCCTCGCTGATGATCATGCCGCAGCGGGCGCACTCCTGCCGGCCGAAGGCTACTTGCGGAGGGCCTGTCAGATCAGGGCGCGCGCAAGCTGCTAAGATGAGGGCCAGGGCGACGAGCGCGGTCGTTCTCATGCCTTTCCCCCGAACGGAGCCGTGATAAAGGCGCTGCGAGCTGCGGCTAGGACGCCAAGCAGCCAGGCAAGGAGACCGGCCAGGGCGGCGGGCTTGAGCCAGGAGCCCAAGCTATCGCGCGCGCAGAGGCCGGCTGGGCCGAGGACGTCCAGGTCCGCCGCAAGAGCGTCGATAGCCAGCAGCCGGTAGAGGCTCAGAGGATTGAGCCAAGCCGCGGCGAGCAGGACTGCGGGCCGCAGCCGCACGGCCACGGCCGTTCCGAGCAGGCCGAGGTCGCCGGCAAAGACGAGGCAGAGCCAGACGAAAAGCGCCAAGCCGACCGCTTGGGCCGCTCTGCGGCTGCGCGAGGAAGCGAGCAGGCCGAGGGCCAGACAGACGGCGGCCAACAGGACCGTGGCGAAGAAGCATCCCGCGTAGACTGCAAGGTCGCGCAGCCCGCCGCGCAGGACCAGCACGACTCCCAGGGTCCCGAAGGCCGCGCCGAGAGCGGCGAGCAGGGCCGCACCCGACCCCATATACTTTGCCCAGAAGATCTCCGAGCGGTGCAGCGGTAGGGAAAGGAGGAACTCCAAAGTCCGCCGCTCCCGCTCACTCGAAAGGGCAAGACTGCCGGCGGTCAAGCTCATTAGGGGCACGATGAGCAAGACGAGATTGATCAAGGCGGCTGTGGTTCGCCCAAACCCGCCCCCTCCCAGGCTGCTGGTCCAGTTGCCTACGAGCGATAGACCCAGGCCGAGAGCGCAGAAGGCTAGGATGAAGCCCCCCAGCCAACGGCTGCGCGTCGTATCGGCGAACTCCTTGGCGGTCAGGGCAAGCAGGCCGGGACTCATGCGCGCTCCTCCTGGACGCAGCCCTCTATTCGGGCGAGGAACCGCGCCGGGCTCAACTCGACGGCGCTGCGGCTCTCCTCCAGCCACAGGACTCGGTCGGCCAGCGCCTCCACCTCATCGAGATGGTGGCTGGTGACCAGCATCGTGCGCGTCCTCCTCAGTTCCCTGAGGATGGCAAGCAGTTCGCGGCGGCTCTTGAGGTCGAGATTTGAGCAGGGCTCGTCGAGCAGTAAGACGTCGGGGTTGGCCACCAGCGCCTGGGCCAGAGCGAGCTTCTGTTTCATTCCGCCGGAAAGCTCGAAAACAGTCTTATCGTCTTCCCCGGTCAGGCCGCAGGAGGCCAGCGTGCCCGCAATCGCGGAACGATCGACGCTGCGCACCGAGCAGATGAACTCCATGGCTTGGCGCACCGTCCAGTCGTAACCGGCGAACTCTTGGGAAACGTAGCCAATCCGCTCGCGGGCCAGGCGCGAGTCGCGGCTGATGTCGCAGCCGGCGAGCAACAGGCGGCCCTCGCAGCTCTCCATGCCTAGGAGACAGCGCATAAGCGTGCTCTTGCCGGCGCCGTTGGAGCCCCATAGAACGACGCACTCTCCGGGCATGATGCACAAGCTGAGTCCGGAGAAGACGGAGCGTCCAGCGTAGGCCTTCGATAGGTCCTTGGCCGAGATCATCGGTCGGCCGTGCTCCGGACGTCCGTTCGCGCCGCGTTTAGAGAAAGGGCGCGGGGCTCGCTGCCGGCCCAGCATGGCGACTGAGACGGCGGACAAGGACAGCAGGCCGGCCGGAAGCCAGAGTGCTGCCAACGCCGGAACGGGGGCGGGAGCTTGGGAGCCGCCGGCGGGACGGGGCCGGAGCAAGGGATGCGGATCGGTCATGAGGGCTTTGGCCTTGAACACGGGGAAAGCGCGCGCCGCCGCTTCCAAGGCGCCGGCCGCGGGAGTGTAAAGAAAGAACCTCGTCTCGGGCCTGGTATCGGCCAAACGCTCCACCAGACGGTCAGCGCGGTAGGGGACCGCCCCCACCTCGGCGCCGGGCCTCCCGTAGCCCGCATAATCGCTCCAGTAATTCCCGCGACCGCCGCGGCTCCACTGGTTGCCTGAAAGCTGCCCGCCTCCGCGCACCGAGACCTGCTGAATGTTGTCCTCAAAAGCGTTCTCGACGAGGGTGTTGCCCCGAACGCCGGGCATCAGGGCCACGCCGATGTCGTTATTCATGAATACGTTGCCGATGAATTCATTGCCGTCTTCAGGGACGAGGGGCGATTGATCAATAAAGAGGCCCTGGCGGTTGCCGGAAAAGACGTTGCCGAAGGCTTGGACGAGGCCGCTTTCCTTGAGCCCTAGCCCGGTCCCGCTTGGCCCCCGATGCTCCTCGAAGCGGTTGCCCTCGATGGAGAGTCCTCGGGAGTACATGATGTAGGCGCCTACTGAATTGTGCCGGAAGACGTTGCCCTTGATCAGGGCGCCGTTGGTGTACATGAAGTGCAGGCCGTAGCGCGCGCCGGTGACCGTGTTGCCGGTAACGACCGATCCGGTAGAGAACCAGAGCACCATGTCGCGGCCGCGCTCGAGCTTGTTGTCGCGCACCACCGCTCTGTCGCTGTTCCAAAGGCGCAACAGGTCGCCCCGGCGGCCGAGCTCCAGGGGCTTGCCGATAAACACATTCCCCTCGATAATAGTCCCCGGGGCGTTCGAGATGAATGCTCCAAACAGCACATCCTCGATCCGGCAGCCGCGCACGGCAACCGAAGCGGCCTCGATTCGGACGCCGCTGTCCTCATAGAGGAGGCTGTCGCCCGAGCCGCGCAGGGCCAGGCCCTCGAGCTTGGAGCCAGGGGCTCGTACGGTCACGACCGTGCCGCGGCCTCGACTATCGATCACAGCGCGTCCCGCCCCCATAAGACTCAGCGGTTTAGCAATGATGAGGGGGCCTTCGTAGACGCCAGGCGCAAGTTCCAACACGGCGCCCGGCTGTGCGGCATCGACGAGCTCCTGAAGAGACTGCGCTTGCGCCCAGGGGGCGCAGATCGAAAGAATGCCGGCGACTAAGATCGTTAGGGCGCAGCTTCGGCTTGCGGCTTTAGCCGTGCACGCAGGTTCCCGGCTCCGGGTCAGCCAGAGCCCGATCAACAGCAGGATCGCGGCCGCCATGAGAAGGTAGAAGCCCGGCATCGGCCCCACCTCGCTGCGGAACTGGCCAACTTTCCCTGTCCCAATCAAAGGGATAATGAAGGGCCTAAGCTTTAACGGCGCCGTGGGGTCCAGGTTGGTGCTGGCGTAATGCAGCCAGAACTTCAAATCTGCCATGAAGATGAGGGGATAGGCCGCGACCGGCAAGACCTTTATCCAGGGAGGCCAGCGGCCCGTTTTACGAAAGGCAAAGAAAGAGAGGGCCGCCAGGAACAAGACCGCGGGGATGGCCAAGCGCCGCTCCCAGACGCCGAGTTTAGCCAGCTTGGCGACGCCGACATAGTGGTTGAGCCCATCGATCTCAGCGACGTCGCCGGTCACCTTGTAGGCGTACATCGTGGCTGTCAGGCCATTGCGGTATTGCGGAGCTAAGAGCCTCGCCTGCCAGTAAGGCAGGAAAAGCGAAGCGAGCAGAAGAGCGCCGGCCGCGGCCCCGAGAGCCTCTGCGAGGCGGCTTCTCGGAGGACGGCTCTCGGCGCTCTCCGCTGTGTTCATGATTATTTTTTCACCGTCAGGTAGCCCATCATCTCCATGTGCAGCGCCGAGCAGAATTCGCTGCAGTAAAAGGGATAGACTCCGGTACGGTCTGCCGTAAAATCCACATCAACCGTTGCGGCCGGGTCAAGCGAGAGGTTGATATTGTGCGATGACAGGGCAAAGCCGTGCGCGGCATCCTCCGCTTTGTCAATGCTCGTGATGTGCAGGTGCACCCTGTCGCCTTGCTGAACGTCAATGCGGTCGGGGATGAAGCGGCTGCGTATGGCCGTCATGAAGACATGGACGTCCTTCCCGTTGCGCACGATGCGTTCTTTGCCCGGCATGGTCGCCGTCGGGCTTTTCTTGAGCGTCAGGGCGTTGGTCCCGATCTCAGGGTAGGCGTTCCAGGGCTTGAAGATGCTGGCTGGTGCCATCACGGAGTAATGAGGCTCTCCCACCACCGGAGTGTCGCTGAGAAGCTTCATTTTCTCTCCGCTGATGTCAATGAGCTGAAGGTTCTGCGGGTGCAGAGGGCCCACCGGCAAGGCGCGGTCGAGGGACCACTTGTTGAGGCTGACCAAGTACCGCCCATACGGCTTTGAGGTGTCTCCGCCCGCCACGGTCAAATGGCCGGTGTTGTAGTGCACGGGCAGGGATTCGACCACCGACCAGGGTTTCTCTCCTCGGGGCGGTTTGTCCATCGTCCACTTGACGATGGCCGAATCGAGGAACATGCTCGTGTAGGCGTAGCCCTTGTCGTCATACTCGGTGTGCAGCGGTCCCAGGCCCAGCTCGACTTGGGACTCCACGACAGCGTCGAACTTGAGGACCGGGATGCCGAAATGGTCTTTGCCCTCGAAGTTCTTGTCGGCGATAGCTTTCTGGATCTTGGCGAAGCTGAAGGCGGTAACGTGGGGGTCGAGCTTGCCGCTGACCACGACAAAGCGCCCGTCGGGCGTGACGTCGGCGCCATGCGGGCTCTTCGGCTCCGGCACATTGAAGAGGATGCCCGCGCGGACCGACTCCTCGATGGAGATGACGCGCATGCCCTTGATCGTCTTGAACTTGAGGCTGCCAGCCGCCAGAAGTTCCTCGGCTTTCTTCCAGTGGATGACGTGCATGAAATCCATCTCCCGCTGGGAGGCGGCCACTTCCATGGCCGGCTTGCCTTCCAGGGCGCCGGGCGTGGCCATCTCGGCGTTGTAGGTGTTGATGAAGACCCAGCCGTGGCTGACGTTCTTGCCCATGCCGCCCAGGTCCTGGAAATAAGGAGGAAGCTCCACGGTGAAGGTCTTGGACTGAACGAACTTCCCTTCCGTCCGGTTGAACGGCCAGAAGGTGACCAAGCCGCGGTAGTCTTCCTTGTACCTGGTCATCGGCGAGAAGTCGGTGTAGGGCAGGGGATTGCCGAACTGCGCCCCCTCCACGTAATACTCGCTGTCCTGCGTCATCTTGGCGCCGCAGTGGTTGGTGGCGATCAGGGGATTTTTGACGATCTGGCGCACCTTGAAGTCCCGAAGATCAACCACGCCGATGCGGGCGTTGGCCTTGTCGTTGGCGAAGAGGTACTGGCCGTCGTACATGCCCTTGGTCAGGCTCAAGGCCGGATGGTGGACGTCGCCCCAGGTCTGCTTCATGCCAGCGGCTTCCCCTTGCTTCATGAGCCTTTTCGTGTCGTCGTCGCCGACGCCGAAGCCCTGCCAGGAGTCCGGGGAGAAGATAGCGATGTTCTTAATCAGCCGCATGGAGGGCACACCGAAGACTTCGACGTTGCCGGCCTGGCCGCCGGAGGCGAAGAGGTAGAATTCATCGTAGCTGCCCGGCGGGACGTAGGTTTTGAGGGCCGCCTCCACGTCATCGCCGGAGAGTTCCCGCGCCTTGATGATGGCTTCAAGACCGGCGGGCAG
>MGUO01000310.1:0-2089 GCA_001800015.1 Elusimicrobia bacterium RIFCSPHIGHO2_02_FULL_57_9 | reverse complement strand
CGATCTGCCCGGCAAGAGTCTTGAGCGGAATCTGGGTTATGGCGAAAAGGGCCAGCCCGGCCAACGAGATGTACGCTGCTACCTTCGTGCGCTTGTCCATATTAGTCCTCCTTGGGCGCTGGGGCGGCGCCGAACAGCTTTTTGTACGCGTCGGAATAATTCTCCGCAAACTCATGCAGCAGCTTGCGGCGGTGCTTGCGCCAGGCGGCGGCGTTTGCGCCGGTCTTGCGGACCTTTGAGTCGTAAACCAGGAACTCCCATATTTTCTTGCCGTCGTCTCCTTTAATCGGACAGCCGGGCTTGGACATCATGCGCTTGACGTAGCGGTTCCATATCTTGTCCTCGATGTGCGCGAGCCGCTGGTCTTTGAAGAGGTCGGGGTCCGACTTCTTAAACTTGACCTGCTCCGCCTCGGAGAGTTCGATGAACTGGGAGTTGATGGGCCGCGCCGGCGTGTGGCAGGCCGCGCACTTGAACAGCATCATCTTGTAGCTCTGCTTCATCTCCTTGGGATAGGCCGAGACGTCGATCTCGGCGGGCCCCAAGTCGTTGGGGTAGAGGTCCGAGACGGCCGTGGCCGAGGCCGGCTCCTTCTCCTTATTGCCCTTCTCAGCCCCCGAAGCGGCCGTCCCCAAGAGGACCGCGAGCAGTATTGCGATGTTTTTCATGTCGTCCTTTCTTCCTGAGACACGGCTACAACGGTTTTCTGCTGAGCAGCGCGGTCTCCCAACTCCATCAAAAGCTCGGAGCCCAGCGTCCCTTCGATGGCCGGATAAAGCACGCGTTCTTCCTCCAGCAAGTGCTCGCGGAGCATAAAGATGACCCGTTCGGTCGCCGCTGCTGTCACCGCTGGTGATCTGCACCCTCTTCCTCCACGGCATCTCTGAGGAAGTTGAGTGTCCTCCATATCTCCTTGTGACTTTCGCTGAAAGCAGCCACGGCTGAGTCGTTGCGCACGCCGGCTTTTCTAAACGCGGGGAAAAGGATCTGCTCTTCTATCCGTTCATGCTGGATCATTGAAGGAAGAAGGATATGGAGCGCGACCTTAAGTTCCTGCAAAGCTGTGTCTCTAGGCAAGGTCAGTGATATCTCCATGAGCTCCAGCACCTTCAGGAATATCCGGTGTTCCATCCTCAACACTGTTGTCATCTTAGCAAAATCATTGGAGTTGCACCCATATCGTGCCAGACGTCCGTGCCTCCAGCCCCGTTCGCAAATTATTGTTGTAAAATAAGCTTTACGCCCACGTAGCTCAGCGGTAGAGCAACCGCCTTGTAAGCGGTAGGTCGGGAGTTCGACTCTCCCCGTGGGCTTTTGATCCGGGGAGAACGAAAAATGCTGAACATGCTCAATTTGTTGTTTGCTCTTGCCGTCGCGACCGGACTTGCGGTTTCGCAACCGGTCGCCATGACTCCGCCTTCAGCGGAAATCCAGCCCAAAACCATCGAACTATTCCAAGAACGCTTGGTGGATGATTATTACTGGCTCAGGGATAAAAAGAACCCCAAGGTCATCGCTTACCTGGAAGCGGAAAACGCCTACACCGATTCGGTGATGCAACCGACCAAGCCCCTCCAGGAAAAAATTTATAACGAGATGCTGTCCCGGATCAAGGAAACCGATGAGGAAGTCCCTTATCTTAAGGGCGGCTATTATTACTACTCCCGGACCGAGAAGGGCAAGCAATATCCGATTTGTGCCAGAAAAAAGGGAGACCTTAAGGCGCGGGAGGAAGTGCTGTTGGACCTTAACGAGCTGGCCAAGGGCCAGAAATTTATGGCCATAGGCGCTTTTGAAATCAGCGACGATGGGCAAAGGCTGGTTTATTCCACGGATAACGTGGGTTTCCGCCAATATACGCTGTTCGTTAAGGATTTAAAGACCGGCCGTCTTTTCCCGGAGACCATTTCTAAAACCGGCTCCATAGCCTGGGCGGTTGACAATAAGACGATTTTTTACACCGTGGAGGACGCGGCTAAGCGGCAATACCGCGTCTACCGCCATGTCGTGGGTGCCGGCGCGGACGGAGACAAGCTGGTTTATGAGGAAAAAGACGAGCGTTTCGAAACGTCGGTATCCCGCAGCCGCA
>MGUO01000309.1:2670-5618 GCA_001800015.1 Elusimicrobia bacterium RIFCSPHIGHO2_02_FULL_57_9 | reverse complement strand
GGCTTGTATGTGTTTATCGCATGCCGCCGCGGCCGGACAGCCGGCCGTCGGATCCAAAACGACGGTCCGGTAGCCCATACGACGGGCGTCCAAGGCCAGCATGCGGCCCAGTTGCCCGCCGCCTAATATCCCGATGGTAGAGCCGGGAAGCGCCTGTTTTTGAAATTTTGCCTCGCGAAGCGAGGCAAAATCACGTACCGTGCCCAATATAGAGCACGGTACGTAAAAGCCGCCGTTGCTCATGCTTACAGTCTCTCTTTCAAAACCCTCGCCGTTTGTTTTGCTCGGAATGCCTGAAGTCGCCGCTTAAGGGCGTCGTCGTTGAGGGCCAGAATCTGCGCGGCGAGAAGCCCGGCATTCGCCGCCCCGGCCTCGCCGATAGCCAGGGTTCCCACGGGCACCCCCATGGGCATTTGCGCGATGGAAAGCAGGGAGTCGATCCCTTTCAAGGATTTGGTTTTGACCGGAACTCCCAGCACCGGCAGGACGGTTTTGGAAGCGGTCATTCCCGGCAAATGCGCCGCGCCTCCGGCTCCCGCGATGATGACCTTGATGCCGCGTTTTTCAGCGCAAGAGGCGTGCTGGAAAAGAAAATCCGGCGTGCGATGGGCGGAAACCACCTTGCATTCGTGGGCCACGCCGAGCTCTTTTAGCATCCGGCTTGCCGCGCGCATGGTGTCCCAGTCGCTGCGGCTGCCCATGATGATGGAGACAAGCGGTTTCATTTCGGCATTCCTGGTAGGGTGCCGAAATGACTGCGATGAGGCAATGTTTCCGCCGTCATTTTGCCGCCGGAGCCTTAGCCGCGATATCGCGCCGGTATTGCATGCCGTCGAAACTGATTTTGGAAACCGCGGTATAAGCTTTTTCACAGGCCGTGGAGAGATCCGGGCCCACGCAGGCAATACCCAGCACCCGGCCGCCGGCGCTCAGCCAATGTTCGCCTTTCTTGACCGTGCCGGCATGGAAAATCATCAAGTCGCGGGACTCCCTTATAGACTCAAGCCCCGCGATGGGTTTGCCCGTGACTGGTTTTTCCGGATAGCCGGCGCAAGCCAGGGTGACGCATACGCAGCAATTGCTCTCGAGCTTTATTTCCCCGGCCTCGAGTTTTTGTTCCGCGCAGGCAACGGCCAGATCCAGCAAATCGTCTTTCATCAAAGGAAGGACCGCCTGCGTCTCGGGATCTCCAAAACGTCAGTTATATTCCAGCACCTGAGGGCCGTCTTTGGTCAGCATCAGTCCGGCATAAAGCAGTCCGCGGTAGTCCAGCTTCTCGGCGCGCAGGCCCGCCAGCGTCCGATTTAAAATTTGGGTCTTGATGATTCTGAGAGTCTGCTCATCGAGATGCACCGGGGCATAAGCGCCCATGCCTCCGGTATTAGGTCCTTCATCGTTGTCCCTCAAGCGTTTGTGATCGCGGCTGGCGGGTAGAAGCCGGTAATTCTTGCCGTCACAGAGGATCATTATGGAGATTTCGGGGCCTTCCAGGCAGCTCTCCACGATGACGGTTCGGCCGGCGCGGCCCAAGGTGCGGGTTTCCATAAATTCCGAGACGGCCGTCAAGGCTTGCTCGCGGCTGCGGCAAACGCGCACGCCCTTGCCCGAAGCCAGGCCGTCGGCCTTAATGACCAGGGGAAGGCTCATGGAGCGCAGAGCCGCGCGGGCGGCGGCCGCGTCCGAAAAGACTTTCCACGATGCCGTGGGAATTTTATGGCGGCCCATGAATTCCTTGGCGAAGGCCTTGGAGGATTCCAGGCGCGCCGCGGCCTGATCCGGGCCGAAAACCTTGATTCGGGCGCCGCGCAACTCATCGGCAACTCCCGCCTCCAACGGCGCCTCGGGGCCGATAAGAACAATATCTATGCGATGATCAGCGCAGAAAGAAACCACGGCTCGGGGGTCCAGTATATCCAGGGGCACGCATTGCGCCAGCTCGGATATAGCCGAGGAGCCGGGGGCGCAGAAAAGGTCGTTCAGGCGCTGATTCTGCGAAATCTTCCAGGCCAGGGCGTGCTCGCGTCCTCCCGAGCCCAATATCAGGACGTTCACGTTATCTGTTGAGAGCGCGGGGCTTGATAATCGGAAATGGGGGTTGGGTAAATCTTGGTAAAGCAGGCGGTGCAATAACCCGAGCTATCGCCGCCCCCCGCGGCCTCCAGCATGCCTTCCAGACTCAGGTAATGCAGGCTGTCAACCTCGAGGAATTTGCGTATTTCCTCCAGGGAATTGCGGTTGGCGATAAGCTCGCCGGAGCGCGGCGTGTCGATGCCGTAATAGCAGGGCGAGACGATTGGGGGGCTGGAAACGGCCAGATGAATTTCGCGCACGCCGGCCGCGCGCAGGCTTTTGGTGATTTTGCGCGAGGTGGTGCCCCGCACGATGGAATCGTCTATCAAAACGATGCGCTTGCCCTTCAGGGTTTCGATCACCGGCGCCAGCTTAAGCTCGGCGGCCAGGTCGCGAAGCTCCTGGGTGGGCTTGATAAAGGTGCGGCTGACATAATGGCTGCGCACCAAGGCCATCTCAAATGGGATCCTCGACTCGTCCGAAAATCCCAAGGCCGCGGCGACTCCGGAGTCCGGCACGGGCACCACGATGTCGGCCGCAATGCCGCGCATTTCCTTGGCCAAGGCCCGGCCCAAATCGCGCCGAGCGGCCTGGACATTGCGCCCGAATATGTTGGAATCGGGCCGCGCGAAATAAATCTGCTCGAAAACGCAGCGCGCCAAGCGTTCCACGGGCTTGAAGGGCTTAAGGGATTTCATGCGCGAGCCTTCAATGACCAGGATTTCGCCGGGTTCGACTTCGCGCAAGGCCCGCGCTTTAACCAGGTTTAAAGCCGAGGTTTCGGAAGCCAGGACATAAGACTTGTCCAATTGCCCCAGAATCAAGGGCCGAAAGCCGTAAGGATCGCGGGCCGCGATGATTTGCGCAGGCGTCAGGAA
>MGUO01000309.1:0-2640 GCA_001800015.1 Elusimicrobia bacterium RIFCSPHIGHO2_02_FULL_57_9 | reverse complement strand
TGCACGATGACTTCGGAGTCGGTCGAAGACTGGAAGATGGCCCCGCGCTTTTCCAACTTGTCGCGCATGTCGAGAGCGTTGGTGAGGTTGCCGTTGTGAGCGATCGCCATGGGACCCAGCCTGTTTTTAAAAACCAGGGGCTGGGCGTTTTTTAAATGGCTGGCTCCGGTGGTGGCGTAGCGCACATGGCCGAGGGCCATGCGGCCCGGCAAGGCCGAAACGGCTTGGGGTGAAAAAACCTCGGAGACCAGCCCCATCCCAACATGGGATAGGAGCTCGCCTTTTTGCGCCGTGACGATGCCTGCTGACTCCTGGCCGCGGTGCTGAAGGGCGAAAAGTCCCAGGTTGGTCAGCTCGGCCGCGTCGGCGCTGTCGCTGACGGCGAAGATGCCGCACATATGTCAGCGGCGCAAGCGGTCTTGCGGCTTGCGCCGCTCGCCGTTTTTTTTGTTCATGATTGGCAGTACTTCACTGCATTACGGAACATTTCTAATCCGATGCTCTCCTTGTGAAAAGTCTGGCGCGTCCAATTGGGATGCTGATGGATGGCCGTGAAGCGCTCGGGGTGCGGCATCAGCCCCAGGACATTACCCTCGGGATTGGAAAGCGCGGCGATATTGAAAATAGAGCCGTTGGGATTATGGGGATAGCCGGAAAGCTTGCCGTCGTCGCTGACGTACTGCATGGCGATGGATTTATTCTTCTTAAGTTCCTCAAGCTGGCGGGGGGATTTAAGCACGAGCTTGCCTTCGCCGTGCGCCACAGGCAGCTCGACCATTTCCGCAAGCCCCTTGAAGAACAGGCAGGAGCTTTGGGAGTTGATGCGCAAATGCACCCAGCGCGCCTCGAATTTCCCGGAATCGTTGAAGGTAAACCCGGCCGTTTGCTCGCAGGTGTTGGACAGCGGCAGAATTCCGGATTTAACCAGCACCTGGAAGCCGTTGCATATGCCCAGCACAGGCCGGCCCAGGCGGATGAACTGCCTTAAATCCTTGAGATGGGCGCGGACCTGATTGGCCATGATGCGGCCCGCTCCCACATCGTCGCCGTAGGAAAATCCCCCGGGCAACACCAGCATGTCGTAATTCATGAGCTTGGCTTTTCCGGTTTTAAGCGCGTTGATATGAAGCCGCTCGGCCTGGCCTCCCACGGCTTCGAAGGCGTTGGCGGTTTCCCAGTCGCAATTGGTTCCGGCGGCGCGCAGAATCAATATTTTAGGCCGTTTCATTTTCAGCGCTACAGAACCTTGGGCAGGGTTTGCTGCCAGGCGGTTTTTAGAGCCATCAAGGGCTCCTCGAAAACCACGATGCCGTCCAAGCCCACCACCTTCAAAATAGGATTGGCCAAGGTCGTGCCCACGCGTTTGGCCGCCACGCCTTTAAGGCATTTAAGCAGAGCGGCCTCGTTCTCGGGTTTGGCCTCGAGCAGGATGCGGCTGGGGCTTTCCGAGAAAAGCAGGACCTCGTTGCAATAAATATGGGAATTGCGCGCCATCTCGTCTAAATCGATGCGGGCCCCGAATTCGCCTGAAAACGCCATCTCGGCCGCCGCCACGGCCAGGCCTCCCTCGGAAAGATCATGCGCGGAAAGCACCAAGCCCTTGGCGATGGCGGTTTGCACGGCCCGGAAGCTCTCCAAGGCCGAGCGCACCTCAACCTCGGGGACCTCTCCGCCGGCGCTGCCGCATACCTGATTGTAGAGCGAACATCCCATTTCCTCCGAGGTCCAGCCGATCAGGTAAAGCGGGTTCCCGGGGCCCTTGATATCCATGGTTAGCGCTTGGCGCACGTCGTTGACCGGGGCCAGGGCCGATATCAGAACGGTGCCCGGGATGGCCAACTCGCGGCCGGAAACATCGCGGGATTGATTGTAGAGGCTGTCTTTCCCCGAGATAAAAGGAACGCCGAAGCCGGAGGATGCGGCGGAGCAGCCGAAAGCCGCCTGCACCAAGGCGCCCAGTTGAGCCGGATCCTCGGGGTTGCCCCAGCAAAAATTATCGAGAAAAGCCGCGCGCGAGATATCCGCTCCCACGCAAAGCAGATTGCGCAAGGCCTCGTCCGCGCAGGCCAAGGACATGCGATAGGGATCGATTTTTCCGTAAGCCGGATTTAGGCCGTGGCTGACCGCGAAACCCGAGAAATCCGCCATATCGCCGGTGGCCGCATGAGGCCAGATCACGCAGCCGTCGCCGGGGCCGTCGTGGCGGATGCCCTGCAAAGGTTTTATCACGGCGCCGCCTTGAACCTCGTGATCGTATTGGCGCACGACCCACTCCCGGCTGCAGACATTCAAATGAGCCAGGATGCCCTTGAGGATTTCGGCCGGTTTTTCCTTGGAGGCGGAAGGTTTGAATGGGCGCGCCGCCGGAGCCGACCAGACCGCCGCGCGCTCGACTCTGGGCAGGCCTTGATGCAGGAATTTCAGATCGAGATCAACCAGGGTATCGCCTTTATAGCTCACTTGCAGGCGGCGCGTGTTGGTAAATTCGCCCAGAACCCACAGCCCGCAGCCTTCCGCGGCGAAAATATCCTTCAGTTCCTTGAGATTGCGCGGCGGCACGGCCAAAACCATTCTTTCCTGGGATTCCGAAAGCCAAATCTCCCAGGGCTCGAGGTCGCTGACCTTAAGCCCCGCCTGCTC
>MGUO01000308.1:4353-5809 GCA_001800015.1 Elusimicrobia bacterium RIFCSPHIGHO2_02_FULL_57_9 | reverse complement strand
GGCCTTGACACCCTAATGTTTCGGCACGCGCTGGGAGCCTACTCACCGTCAAATCGCATGGCGCCCAACACGTCCTTCGGCTTCCTCATGACTGGCCTGGCGCTGGTCTTTTTCAAGCGCAGGCAATCACCTTGGAGCGCCAAAGCCGGCCAATCGCTGGCCTTGGCCGCGACATGGTTGGCGCTCTTCGCCATGCTCGGCTACTCCTACCAAGTTCCCCGTTTCTATGGCATCGGCTCGTTTATTCCGATGGCGCTCAACACGGCGATCTGCTTCGCGCTGATCAATTCGGCCATGTTGCTTGCGCGGCGCGGCGAGGGCTGGATGGCCTGCCTGTCCGATGACGGGCCCGGCGGGATCATGGCTCGCAGGCTGCTCCCTTTTACGCTCATGATTCCCGCTCTTCTGGGCTTTCTGCGGTTGCAGGGCCAATGGAGCGGGTGGTATAACACGGAGACTGGAACGGCCCTCTTCGCCATTGCCCTCATCGCGGCCTTCTCAGGACTGGTCTGGTACAACGCCCTGCTCCTGGGGCGCGTCGACCTTGCACGACGGGCCTCCGAGCGGGAACGGAACCGCTACGCACGTTTCTTTTCCTTGTCCGTGGATATGTTCTGCATCGCGGATTTCAACGGCTACTTCAAGGAGCTCAGCGACATGTGGGAAACGGTTCTGGGCCACCCCAAAGAAGAAATGCTCCAAAGGCCGTACCTGGACTTCATCCATCCTGAAGATCGCCGAAAAACCTCGATGGAGGCCGCCCAGAACGCGCAAGGCGTGCGCACCCTATCCTTCGAGAATAGATACCGCTGCAAGGACGGCTCTTACAAATGGCTGCTTTGGGCCGCGAAGCCCGTCACGGAGGAGCGCCTCATCTACATCGTGGCCCGCGACATCACGCAGCGCAAAGAGGCCGAGGACCCCCTGCGGCATTACGCCGCAAAGCTCGAGCAATCCAACCATGAGCTCGATGCCTTCTCCTACTCGGTCTCCCATGATCTTCGCTCTCCGCTGCGAACGATCGATGGTTTCAGTCAAGTCATGCTGGAGGATTACACCGACCGCTTGGACGACCAGGGCAAAGATTGCCTGAATCGGATACGTCAAGGATGCCAGCAAATGGGGCGGTTGATCGATGACCTTATAAATCTCTCCCGCGTCATCCGGCACGAATTCCGGGTGGAGGAAACGGACCTGAGCGCCGTCGCGGGCTCTGTGATGGAGGAGTTCAAGAATGCCGACCGAAGCCGGGAAGTCGCCTTTGCGCTTCCCGCAGGCGTTTCTGTGAGAGGGGACCCCGGTCTTTTGCGGGCTGCCCTGGAAAATCTCCTTGGAAACGCCTGGAAATTTACGGGAAAGAAAAAAGACGCCAAGATCGAATTCGGCGTCTTGCGGAAAAATGGGGAGGCGATCTATTTCGTTAAAGACAACGGGGCCGGTTTCGACATGGCCTATG
>MGUO01000308.1:3082-4344 GCA_001800015.1 Elusimicrobia bacterium RIFCSPHIGHO2_02_FULL_57_9 | reverse complement strand
CAACGCCTCCATTCGCAGGAGGAGTTTGCCGGCACCGGCATCGGCCTGGCGACAACCCAGCGCATCGTGCATCGCCACGGGGGCCGCATATGGGCTGAAGGCGCAATCGATCAGGGCGCCGCTTTCTATTTTACGTTGAATTCCAAAGGAGATTCAGATGGGAACAAATAACAAGATAATTCTTTTGATTGAGGATAATAAAGACGACGTTGCCCTGACGCTGCGGGCGCTCAAGAAGAATAATATCCTTAACGAGGTTCGCGCTATAGGCGACGGGGCCGAAGCGCTGGACTATCTATTCGGGCAGGGCAAGCATGTCGGCCGAGAGGCCAATGCGCTGCCCGCCGTCGTTCTGTTGGACTTGAAGCTCCCGAAAGTCGGCGGCATTGAGGTCCTGCAGCGTCTGCGGGCCAATGACAAGACCAAGCTCCTGCCCATCGTCATCCTCACCTCATCCAAGGAGGAACAAGATATGATCAACGGCTATAAGTTCGGCGCCAATAGCTATATCCGCAAACCTGTGGATTTTACCCAGTTTACCCAGGCGGTGCAGCAGTTGGGGCTCTATTGGCTGGTGCTCAACGAGCCCCCGCCGACGTTGTGAGGCTGGATAGGGAGATATTGGCGATGAGTAAGCCATTGCGTGTATTGATCATCGAAGACTCTGAGAACGACGCCTTGCTTTTGGTGCGCAAACTGAGGCGTGAGGGCGGCTACGAGCCCTACCACAACAGAGCGGATTCATTGGAGGGCTTCAACAAGGCTCTCAATGGGCAGCAATGGGATATCATCATCTCCGATCATTCCATGCCGCATTTCAGCGCCATTCATGCCCTTCAAACTTTGCGCGAGAGGCAGCTCGATATTCCCCTCATAATCGTTTCGGGCACCATCGCGCCGGATGCCGCCGTGGCGGCCATGAAAGCCGGGGCCAGCGATTACATCATGAAAAATGATTTAACTCGCCTGATACCGGCGATCGAGCGAGAGCTCCGCGAGGCCCAATCAAGGCGCGAGAAACGTTTGACTGAGGATCAGTTCATGCAGGCTCAGAAAATGGAATCGATTGGGAGATTGGCCGGCGGGGTGGCCCATGATTTCAATAACATCTTGACCGCGATCATGGGTTACGCCAATTTCCTCGCCGGCGGCCCCACGCAGAACAGCATGTGGTGCGAGGATGTGGAAGAGATCAGAAAGGCCGCGGCGCGCGCGGCCGCGTTAACCCGCCAACTCCTCGCTTTCAGCCGAAGGCAGGCGCT
>MGUO01000308.1:0-3071 GCA_001800015.1 Elusimicrobia bacterium RIFCSPHIGHO2_02_FULL_57_9 | reverse complement strand
CGCTCCGACTAAGGGTGGTGGATCTCAACGCGGAATTCGCCGACCTGGAGAAAATGCTCCGGCGCATGATCGGCGAGGATATAGAGTGGGTTGTTTCTTTGGCCTCCGATTTGGGGTGCATAAAGGCGGACCCTGGACAGCTCCAGCAAATCGTCATGAATTTGGTGGTCAACGCCAGGGATGCGATGTCCGGCGGGGGAAAGTTGAGGGTCAAAACCGAGAACGTCGAATTCTCGCAACCCCATGCTGAAAATAATTTTATTATCCCGCCGGGCTCCTACGTCGCCATTGCGGTCGGCGACACCGGCGTCGGCATGGAGGGGCATGTTAAGGCGCATCTTTTTGAGCCGTTCTTCACAACCAAGGAAAAAGGAAAGGGCACCGGCCTGGGGTTGGCCGTGATTTATGGAATCGTCAAACAAAGCGGCGGCTTTATCGCCGTGAACAGCACCCTAGGCAAAGGCACAACCTTCAAGATATATTTCCCCAAGGTGGAAGGAGCCGTCGGCGCCAAGACCGGAGAGCAAACAACTCAGAAATCCTACAACGGAACGGAGACCGTATTGCTCGTGGATGACGATGAGGCCGTCAGAACCATGATGCGGCGCGTTTTGCGGCAACATGGGTATGCCATCCTCGAAGCCGGCAACGGAGACGCGGCGTTGAAACTGGCCCATGCCCACACAGGCAAGCTGCATCTGCTGCTGACCGACATGGTGCTGCCAGGCATCAATGGCATGGAGCTTGCGCAGCAGGTCGCCTCCAGCCACCCGGAGGCGAAGCTTCTGCTGATTTCTGGATACTTGGACAGGGATTTTGGGAATTTCGTTATCGATGAGAAGATATCTTTTCTCCAAAAACCGTTCGCCACGGCAGCCTTGGCAAAAATAGTTAGAGAGGTTTTGGACGCAAGCACACAGCCGAACTGAGATGAGCCATGCAGGAAGGCTCTGGAAGTTCTTTCACAGATGAGTTGACGACACCTCGTTCGGCAACATATTAGATGAGTTGATACGTGCCGTGTCGTTGATTTTAGCCCCCGGAAGCGCTATACTAACTCATTCCTTTCCTATGACGTCCCTATTCCGGAGTCTAACGTGAGCCAAATTAAAACCAAGCCCCACCGGTCGGACGCGGCTGAAGAAGTAGAAGCAGTCACTGTCCGTTTTGCCGGGGATTCCGGCGACGGCATCCAGCTAACAGGCATGCAGTTTACCACCTCGACGGCCCTGGCTGGAAATGACCTGAGCACCTTGCCCGATTATCCGGCGGAAATACGGGCCCCCGTCGGCACTTTGCCCGGCGTCAGCGGCTATCAAATCCATTTCAGTTCGCGCGAGGCGCTGACTCCCGGCGATGCCCCCGATGTGTTGGTGGCGATGAACCCGGCCGCCCTTAAGGCCAATATCAAGGATTTGAAAAAAGGCGGAATTCTCATTATTAACAGCGACGCCTTCACCTCGCAGAATTTAAATAAGGTCAACTACGCGGCTAACCCTCTCGAAGACGGCTCGCTTTCCGATTTTCGCGTGATTCCCGTGGAATTGACGCGGCTGACCAGCAACGCTTTGGCCGGCATGCCCTTGACTAAGGTGCAGACGGAGCGCTGCAAAAACTTTTTCGCCCTGGGCATGATGTACTGGCTTTACGATCGGCCCATGGAAGCAACGCTTAAGTGGATCGAGGGGAAATTCAAGAAGAACCCCGTGTTGATCGAGGCCAACCAAAAGGTCCTCCATGCCGGCAACGCCTTCGCCGAGACAGCCGAAATGTTCGGCCGTCATTTCACGGTTAAAAGAGCCCCTATCGCCCCGGGGGTTTACCGCAACATCACGGGAAACGAGGCCACGGCCTTGGGGATGGTCGCCGCCGCTCAGCTTTCCGGCATCGAGCTTTGGTACGGTTCCTACCCGATCACTCCGGCCTCCGATATCTTGCACGAGCTCTCAAAGCATAAGGCCTTTGGAATCAAGACCTTCCAAGCCGAGGATGAAATTGCGGCTATCGGTTCGGCGATAGGCGCTTCTTTTGGCGGCAGGTTGGGAGCCACCGGCACCAGCGGCCCGGGCGTGGCGCTTAAATCCGAGGCGATCGGCTTGGCCGTGATGGTCGAGCTGCCTTTGGTCATTTTAAACGTTCAGCGCGGAGGGCCGTCCACCGGGCTGCCCACCAAAACCGAGCAGTCCGATTTGCTGCAAGCTCTTTACGGCCGCAACGGCGACTGCCCTGTTCCCGTTGTGGCCGCTGCCACGCCGGGCGACTGTTTCACCATGGTTTTGGAGGCTTTCCGGCTCGCGATCAAGTACATGACGCCGGTGTTTTTCCTTTCCGATGGCTATCTGGGCAACGGCTCGGAGCCTTGGCTTATTCCGGTTGTCTCGAAATTGCCGAAGTTGCCGACCCGGGCTTTGCCGGCTCCCCAGGATTTTCAACCTTACAAACGTGATGATATCACCTTGGCCAGGCCCTGGGCCATTCCTGGAACTCCGGGCTACGTGCATCGTATCGGCGGCCTGGAAAAAGCCGACATCACGGGCAATGTGAGCTATGACCCGGATAATCACGAGCGCATGGTGCGCCTGCGCGTGGCCAAGATCAATAAAATCACCCAAGATATTGCGCCTACCGAGATTTTGGGTCCTCAGAAGGGCAAGGTTTTGGTCGTGGGCTGGGGCAGCACTTACGGGGCGATCACGGCCACGGTTAAAGGCTGCCGCAAGCGCGGTGAGCCCGTGGCCGCGATTCATTTGCGTTATCTTAATCCCCTGCCGCCGGATTTAGGCGAGATTCTGTCCCAATACGAACATGTCCTGGTGCCGGAAATGAACATGGGTCAGCTGCTCAAAGTAATCCGGGCCAAATACCTGGCGCCGGCCGTCGGTTTAAACAAGATCAAAGGGCAGCCTTTCAAAATTTCGGAGATCGAGGGCGGAATCTCGGCTCTTTTAACCGGAGGCAAAATCTAATGGATGATAAAGCGGCTTTGACGCGCAAGGATTTTGCCTCCGACCAAATGGTGCGCTGGTGTCCGGGCTGCGGGGACTTCGCGATTCTGGCGACTATTCAAAAAC
>MGUO01000307.1 GCA_001800015.1 Elusimicrobia bacterium RIFCSPHIGHO2_02_FULL_57_9 | reverse complement strand
CGGCCAAGGGCGAGGATATCACCGTGTGCATGGGCATTAACGAGGATCTTTACGATCCGGCCAAGCATAATATTATCTCGAACGCTTCCTGCACGACCAACGCCCTGGCTCCCCTGGCCAAGGTATTAGACGATAATTTCAGGGTTAAATACGGCATGATGACTACCGTGCATTCCTACACCAACGACCAGGTCCTGCTTGATTTCCCTCATAGCGACCTGCGCCGCGGCCGCGCGGCCGCGGTCTCCATGATCCCCAGTTCGACCGGCGCGGCCAAGGCCATCGGCCTGGTTTTGCCTCAGCTTAAGGGCAAGCTGACCGGCATTGCCATCCGGGTGCCGACTCCGGACGTCTCCCTGGTCGATTTAACCGTCATCACGGAAAAAGCCGCAACCAAGGAAGACGTCAACGCGGCGTTTAAGAAATCGGCCGATGCCGGACGCCTCAAGGGTTTCCTGCAATATCTGGAAACCCCGCTGGTTTCCAAAGACTTCACGGGCAATCCCCACAGCAGCATTTTTGACGCCCCGTTAACCGATGTCGTCGACCAGCATATGGTCAAGGTTTTCGGTTGGTATGATAATGAATGGGGCTATTCCAACCGGATCATCGATTTGGCCGCCTTTGTCGCCAAGAAGATGGGAGTGCCAGCAAGGGTTTGAATGAAACGGAAGGTCGCCGTCTTGGGGGTGCCGCTTGACCTGGGAGCCAGCAAGCAGGGCACTTCCGGCGGGCCGGCGGCCGTCCGCAGGGCCAAGCTTCTGGAGATGCTGGAAGATTTGGGCTTGGCCGCCTCGGATAACGGCGACGTGGCCGTCCCAAAAGCCGCCGGGCGCTCCTCCTCGAAGCTTAAAAACGCCGCGGTCATTCTGAAGGTTTGCCGCGACCTGGAAAAGCGCGTTTACGACGAGGTCAAGGGCGGCCACGTGCCCATTACCATCGGAGGCGATCATAGCCTGGCGGTGGGGACGGTCACCGGCGTGGCCAAGGCCTATCGCGAGGAAGACAAGAAAATCGGGCTTATCTGGGTGGACGCACATGCCGATATCAACACGCCCGAAACTTCGCCTTCGGGCAATATCCACGGCATGCCCATGGCCCATATCCTGGGCATGGGCAGCCGCGATTTCGCCCGTCTCGGCGGGTTTTGGCCCAAAGTCGAACCGCGCAATCTCTGCTTGATCGGCGTGCGCGACGTGGACAAGGCCGAGGCCGCCAACCTGCGCAAATCGGGGGTCAGGGTATTCTCCATGCAGGAAATCGACCGATTCGGCATGGGCGTGGTCATCGAACAGGCCATCGACGCGGCCTCGGATGGAACCGCCGGCTTTCACTTAAGCTTCGATATCGATGTCGTCGATCCGGGCAGCGCGCCCGGCACCGGCACTGCCAAACGCGGCGGGCTTACCTACCGCGAATCCCATCTGCTCATGGAGCTGGCCGCGGACTCGGAAAGGCTGCTCGGCCTGGATATGGTGGAAATTAATCCGCTCGAGGACGTGCAGAATGCCACCGCGGTGCTTGCCGCGGAGCTTGTCGCCTCGGCCATGGGGAAAAGCATCTACTGATATGAAACCCAGCTCCCCCGATAAGCCGGCTTTGAAAGTTAAGCGTGTGCAGGATTTGACAATCGCAAAGAGCAAGCGGGTGCTGGTGCGCGTGGACTACAATGTCCCTCTTAAAAACGGGCGCTTCGAGGATATTACCCGCATTCGTGAAACCTTGCCGACGCTTAAATATCTTATCGAGTCGGGAGCCAAAATCGCCCTTATTTCTCATTTAGGGCGGCCCAAGGGCAAGCCTGAAGCGAAATACAGCCTTAAGCCGGCCGCGCCGCAGTTAGAGAAGCTGTTGGGCAGTCCGGTTGCCTTCTGCGGCGATTGCGCGGGTTCAGCGGCTGAAAAAGCGGTGGCCGCGCTCAAGCCCGGCGGCGTCGTTTTGCTGGAAAATCTGCGCTTTCATGCCGGCGAGGAGGCCAACGACCCGGATTTCGCCAAGGCCCTGGCCCGGCTCGGGGAGTTCTTCGTGCAAGATGCTTTCGGAGCCTTGCACCGGGCGCATGCCTCCACCGCGGGTGTGCCCAAGCATCTGCCCGGCTGCATCGGCTTTCTGGTCCAAAAGGAGCTGGAATTCTTGGACCGCGTGATGGGCAACCCCACCCGTCCCTTCCTGGCCATTATCGGCGGAGCCAAGGTGTCGGATAAATTGGGAGTGCTCAATAAGCTCCTGGACCGGCTCGACGGCCTGGTTATCGGCGGAGGCATGGCCTATACCTTTCTGGCGGCGCAGGGAATATCCATCGGCAAATCCTTGCTTGAAAAAGACAAGACCCAGCAGGCCCAAGAGGTCATTGAAAAGGCCTACGCCAAGAAAGTCGAATGTTTGCTGCCCGCCGACCACGTCGTGGTCAAGGAGATCAAGCCCGACGCCGAGACCAAGGTCACCCAGGCCATGGCCATTCCCGCGGACTTGCTGGGAGTGGATATCGGGCCCCATACCGTCGAGTTCTTCACGGAAGAAATCGCCAAGGCCAACACGATTTTCTGGAACGGCCCCATGGGCATTTTTGAGATCGACGCTTTCTCCAAGGGCAGCCTGGCCATAGCCGAAGCGATGGCTGAGGCTACGAAAAGAGGCGCTGTCACCATCGTGGGCGGGGGCGATAGCCTTGCTGTTTTATCCAAGGCGGGCCTTACGGACCGCATGACGCACTGCTCCACCGGGGGCGGCGCGAGCCTCGAGCTTTTGGAAGGAAAAACCCTGCCCGGACTGCAGGCCTTGGCCCATTAATTGGTATAATCGATTTATGTTCTACTCCTTGCTTTTAATCATTCATATCGCCGCCTGTCTGCTCATGATTTTGGTGGTTCTGCTTCAAACCGGCCGCGGCGCAGGGCTTATGGTGTTCGGCGGCGGGGGAGATTCTCTGATCAACACCCCTTCCGGCTCAAGCTTCATGAAGAAATTCACCGCGGGCCTAGCCATAACCTTTGCCTGCACCTCGCTTCTGATGACTCTGCATTCAAGCCGCTCCGGCATGTCCAGCGTCACCTCGCGGGTGGCCGCTCCCGCGGCTCAGCCGGCGCC
>MGUO01000306.1 GCA_001800015.1 Elusimicrobia bacterium RIFCSPHIGHO2_02_FULL_57_9 | reverse complement strand
TCGTAGTTGGGCCGGGTGACGTCCGGCTGGCTCAGCAAAATGAGAGCGACGCAGCCCAGCAGCGCCAGCGCCAGCACCACATTCGCCAGCCGAATTCCCATCGCCATCCTCCCGAACTTTTCTAAGCGACTCTCTCTTCAATCCCGACGGCGTTGTAGCTCTTCAACAGATGGTGCACCTCGTCGATATCGACATTTCCGCCGGTATGCTCGAACACCAATGCGAACTGGTCGTTCGTAACTCGCGGCGAGATGAGCTGTGGCTTCTTTCCTGGAAATAGCCTGCTGACGATGAACAGGGCCATCACCGTGCTGACGCCGGCGAACAGCACCATGATCTCAAACGTGAGGGGAACAAAGGCAGGCAGCGAATCCCAGGGCTTGCCGCCAACGTTCACCGGCCAGTCCAGCCACGAGGCCCAGTATTCGAACCCCACCTTGGCGCTCGCTCCCACCAGCCCCAGCGCGAAGCAGACCCAGGGCAGGCGCGATGGCGGCAGCCCCATCTTCTTATCCAGCCCGTGCACAGCATAGGGCGAGTAAATGTCCAGGATGTTCCAGTTGTGCTGGCGCACCGCGCCGGTTACAGCCAGGATGTCCTGCTCGCGTTCGAAGGTGGCGACAAACAATCTACGACTCATGAGGATTCTCCGTGCGACGGCGGCCGTGGCTCAACACGCCCTTCACCTCGCCCATGGCGATCACCGGCAGAAAACGGCAGAAGACGAAAAACAAGGTGAAAAACAATCCAAAGCTGCCCGCCAGCGTGGCCAGTTCGATGGAGGTGGGCGAGTAGTTCGCCCAGTTCGAGGGCAGGTAATCGCGATGCAGCGACGTGACGATGATGACGAACCGCTCAAACCACATTCCCACGTTCACGAGCACGCAAATCACCAGCACCAGGCCCAGCTTTGCCCTGACGCCGCGGAGCCACAGCAGTTGGGGAATGAGCACATTGCAGCTCACCATGATCCAGTATGCCCATGCGAATGGCCCCAGCGCCCGGTTCAGGAAGACGAACTGCTCATATTGATTTCCGGAGTAGAGCGCGGTGAAAAACTCGGTCAGGTAGGCGAGACCGACCATGCCGCTCGTGGCCACAATAATTTTCGACATCACATCCACATGGCGGGGCGTAATGTAGTCTTCCAGGTGCATGGCCTTGCGCACCAGGATCATCAGGAACAACACCATGGCCATACCGGAGAAGATGGCCCCGGCGACGAAGTAGGGAGGAAAGATGGTGGAGTGCCAGCCCGGAATGATCGCTGTCGCGAAGTCCATGCTGACGATGGTGTGCACGGAAACGACCAGAGGCGTGGCCAGTCCCGCCAGGAGCATGTAGACCGTTTCGTACCGCTGCCAGGTGCGGTAGGAGCCATTCCATCCCAGGCTGAAAAAAGAATAAAGGCTGCGCCGCAATCCCGCCGCCGTGCGGTCGCGCAACGTGGCCAGGTCCGGCACCAGGCCCAAATACCAGAACACCGCCGAGATGATGAAGTAAGTCGAGATCGCAAAAGCGTCCCAAGCGAGCGGCGAGCGGAAGTTGATCCACAGCGGTCCGCGAAAGTTCGGATACGGAAACACCCAGTAGGCGAGCCACGGCCGGCCCATGTGAATCAGCGGGAATAGTCCCGCGCACATGACCGCAAACAAAGTCATGGCCTCCGCCGAGCGGTTCACCGATGTGCGCCAGCGCTGCCGCAGCAAGAACAGAATGGCCGAGATCAGTGTGCCGGCGTGCCCGATGCCGATCCAGAAAACGAAATTGGTGATGTCGAAGGCCCAGCCGACGGTGTTGTTCAGGCCCCAGGTTCCGATGCCGGTCGAGATCTGGTAGGTGATCGCTGTGAGGCCGAGGATCAGGACAGCGAGCGAGATGAGGAAGCCAATCCACCAGAAGGCGGAGGCGCGGCGCTCCAGAGGCTCGCAAACGTCGCGAGTAACCTGCGCGAGATGCTTGTCGCCGTGGATCAGCGGTTTGTGCAGACCAATCTCAGTGCTAGCCACTGTGTTCTTCCTCAGTTTTGGCGGGACGATTGCGCACCAGCCGCAGGTACCTAACCGACGGCCGGACGTTGATCTCTTCGAGCACGCGGTAATGCCGCCCGCTCTTGGACAGTTGCGATACCCGGCTCTTCGGATCGTTGATGTCGCCAAAAACAATCGCCTGCGCCGGACACGACTGCTGGCAGGCGGTCTGGATCTCGCCGTCCTGGAGCGGCGTGGCTTTCCGCTTTGCCTCGGCCTTGCCGTCCTGAATGCGCTGCACGCAGAAGGTGCACTTTTCCATGATGCCGCGCGAGCGAACGGTAACGTCGGGGTTCAGCACCAGGTTGGCGAACGGGTCCTGGCGCGGATAGTCGAACCAGTTAAACCGCCGCACCTTGTAGGGGCAGTTGTTGGCGCAATAACGCGTGCCCACGCAGCGGTTGTAGATCTGCTGGTTGAGACCCTCTTCGCTGTGGACGGTGGCCAGTACCGGGCAGACGGTCTCGCACGGCGCATGCTCGCATTGCTGGCACAGCATCGGTTGATGCGACATTTCGACCCCGGCGGATGTTTCCGAATAGTAGCGGTCGATGCGCATCCAGTGCATGGCGCGTTTGCGGCGCACCTCGTCCTTGCCCACCACCGGCACGTTATTCTCGGCCTGGCATCCAATGACGCACGCGGAACAACCCGTGCAAGCCGCCAGATCGATCACCATCGCCCAGCGATGTCCGGGCGCGGGATGATCATCCGGCCAGAGGTCTTCCCGCGCCGGCTCAATTCCAACCGAGCCTGCGTGGGGATTTTCTTGAAATTCGCCCCAAGTAGTTTCCTGGATGATCGGCCGCGGTTCCCAGCCGGGCATGGCGAGTTTCGGGGGCACGGAAAGGGAATAGAAATCCTGGATGCTGGCAAGCGGGTGCTGCTGGCCGGTTTTCGTGGCTGTCGCGCCAAGGCCAGCATAACGGATCGAACTATCCCGAAGCTCCAGCAGCGGGGAAGCGTTCTTTCCGACCCGGCCGTCGTCTCCCACCGTGGGCCGCCCCTCCAGCCATTCCGGGCCGAGCTTGGCGAATCGCTCCGATTCGCGGCGGCCGTATCCCAGCGCGATG
>MGUO01000305.1:4670-6674 GCA_001800015.1 Elusimicrobia bacterium RIFCSPHIGHO2_02_FULL_57_9 | reverse complement strand
CAAGGCGCTGGCGGTGATCTTTTCCTGCAATCACTGCCCTTACGTCAAAGCCTATGAAAACCGCAGGGTTTCCATCTCGAAAGACTATGCGCCCAGGGGCGCGCGCTTGGCGGTGATCAACTCCAACGACTCGCTCAACTATCCCGAGGACAGCTTCGAGAACATGGTCAAGCGCGCCAAGGAAAAGGGCTTTAATTTCCCTTATCTGCGCGATGACTCGCAGGAAATCGCGCGCCAATACGGCGCGACTCATACGCCTCATCTTTTCGTCTTTGACGCGGCGCGGCGCCTAGCCTATACCGGAAAAATAGACGACAACTGGGAAAATCCGTCGAATGTGAAGAAGCAGTACCTTCGTGACGCTCTGGACGACATCGTCGCCGGCAAGCCCCCGCGCCTGGCCGAAACCCATGCCATCGGCTGCACCATCAAATGGAAAACTTCCACCCTTGCCTAAATTGCCGCTTCTATCAATCCGATGAAAACCCTGACGGAATATCTCTGGTTTAACACCGAGAAAAGACGCCAGCTTATCAACATCACCGGCGATATCCAGGCCCTGGTCTCCAAAAGCAGGGTTCAGGAAGGTCTTTGCCTGGTCAACGCCATGCATATCACAGCCGGAATTTGGGTGAATGACGAGGAAGAAGGCCTCAAGGAAGATTTGGTCGAAATGCTCGAACGCCTGGCGCCCGTGGGTGATTACCGCCATCACCGCACCGGCGAGGATAACGGCGACGCGCACTTGAAAAGAACCCTGCTCGGCGCCCAGACCACGCTTCCCATCACCAAGGGGCGGCTGGATCTGGGCCCTTGGGAGCAGGTTTTCTACGCGGAATTCGACGGCCGGCGCAAGAAACGCGTCATCGTCAAAATTATCGGCGAGTAATGAGTTGCTCCATGGATATTCCCCCCATCTACGCTCCGATTTACTGGCTGGCGGGCGCCGCGCTTCTCTGGAGCGGCCTGCATTGGTTCGAGCATTCCTGCATCTATGCCCCCAGCCGGGAAATGATCGCCCATCCGGGAAGCTACGGATTTCCCTACGAAGAGCTGACCCTTAAGGCCTTAGACGGCCCCCTGATCAACGCCTGGTATGTCCCCAATAAGCCCGACAGCCCGGTCATTCTGCTTTGCCACGGCAACGGCGGCAATATCAGCAGCAGGCTGGAGAAGCTGGCCATTTTGCGCAAGGCCGGCGCCTCGGTTTTATTATTCGATTATCGCGGCTATGGCCGCAGCGCGGGAAACCCCAGCGAGCAAGGCACTTACCGCGATGCCGAAGCGGCCTACGGCTGGCTTACCCGCATCAAGAATACAGCGCCGGAGCGCATCTTCTTTCACGGTGAATCGCTGGGGGTCGGCGTAGCCGTGGAAATGGCCTTAAGGCACAAACCGGCCGGGCTTATCGCGGAAAGCGGTTTTACCTCGATTGTGGATATGGCGGGAATGGTGTTCCCCTATTTGCCGGGGCGCTTGCTTGTGCGTTTTAACTACGACAACTTAAGCAAAATATCCCGGGTGGCCTGTCCGGTGCTGGTCATGCACAGCCCCCAAGATGACATTATCCCATACGCCATGGGCCGCCGGCTTTTCGAAGCGGCGCCCCAGCCCAAGTCCTTTTTCGAGTTGAAAGGAGATCACAACGAGGGCTTTCTCGACGCCGGCTCCGGCTATGGCGAGGCTATCGGACGGTTCCTCGCTTACCGCTCTTAATGTGGAATCGCAACCCCGCGCTGAGGGCATATCCGGTTTAAAAAACAGCCGGGACAGTTGGGAGAAATGGCCGCGCATACGCGCCGGCCGTGCCAGATCAGGGCATGCCCGAAAAAAATCCAATCCTTGCACGGCACGATTGGCATCAATTCTTTTTCGATTTTGACGGGATCGGTTTGATCGGTCAGTCCCAGGCGATAAGCCAGACGCTTGACATGGGTGTCGACCACGATGCCCTCGGGCTTGACGTAAGCGGTGCCCAAAACCACATTGGCTGTCTTGCGAGCC
>MGUO01000305.1:3121-4656 GCA_001800015.1 Elusimicrobia bacterium RIFCSPHIGHO2_02_FULL_57_9 | reverse complement strand
CGAGCAGCTCCTCCATGGTTTGCGGCACCTTCCCGCCGTGCTTTTCCACCAGGGTCTTGGCCGTCTCCTGAATAGAATTGGCCTTGGCGCGATAAAAGCCTGCGGAGCGGATGAGGGCCTCCAGCTCGCCGCGCTTGGCCGCGGCGTAATCCTTGGCGCTCTTATATTTCTTAAACAGCTCCTTGGTGACAAGGTTGACGCGCCTATCCGTACACTGAGCCGAGAGAATGGTGGCGACGAGCAGCTCAAGCGGAGTTTTAAAGTCCAGCTCGCAATGGGCGTCGGGATAGATCCTGCGCAGCCCCGCGACGACCTTTTTCGCCGAGAGCTTTTTATTGATCGCCATACGCTTTCCTGAGCGGATAGAAATAAATATCCAGGAAAACGGGGTTGTCTGCGAAACCCTTGACCCAATCCCGCAAGGCGTAGACGCCGCGCGGATGCACGGTCACGATGGAGGGGGCATCCTCGAAAGCCAGGCGCAGGATATTGCTGTAATGCTCCTTGCGTTTGCGCGCGTCAACTTCGTGCGCCGCCTTTTCGATGAAGGCGTCCAGCTCCGTGTTGGAATAGCCCTGGGCGGAGGGATAGCGGCCGGCGGAGTGATAAAAATTATGGACGAAGTTGTGTCCGTCGGGATAATCCGCGTACCAGCCGCGGGAAAAGATGGGCATGAGCCGGCGCTGGGCCTTGTCCAGATACGACGCCCATTCCACCCCGCGCAAATCTATCTTGAATTTTGGATTCAAGGACTCGATGTTTTTTTGCAGAATGCGGCAGGCCGCCTCCCGGTTTTCCGAGCCCACGCTATAAGTCAGAGTGAACTTAAATCCCTTTTCCCAGAGCTGGGCGTTCCAGGCCTTGCGCAAATGCGACTCGGCCTTTTTAAGATCGTATTCATAAAAAGGCTGCCGGGCGTCGTAGCCGGGCACGCCGGGCGGAATCGGCCCCTTGGCGCGCTGGGCCGTCCCCTTGAAAGTGTCCTTCAGCAGCGCTTCATAATCGAAGGCATGGGCAAAACCCTTGCGCACGTCGGGATCCGTGAAAAAGTCGGGAGCAATGCCCTCGCCGTCGAGCCTGCCGGAGCCGATGTCGCGATTGGCGAAAGTATTGATCTTAAAAGTGAAAAAAAGCGCCGGGTCGGTCGCCAGCCTGGGCAGATGGTCCGCGAAGCGCACGCCCTTGATATTTTCCAGCTGGGAGAGCAGGGGCCGGGTGGGCTCGATGATATCGGCGTCCCCGGCCTGAAGCATGAGCCTGCGCGTGGAAAACTCGGGCACCGCCTTGATCAGCACTCGTCTAAGGACGGCGGGCTTGCGCCAATAGCCGTCGTTGCGCGCCAGCAGCACGTATTTGGCCGCGGGGTCCCAACGCTCGAGCTTAAAGGGGCCGGTGCCGTTGGCGTGGGCATGAAAATAAGAGCGTTCTTTGTCCGGGTTATTGAATTTTTGCCAGGTCGCGGCCGTCCCGTCCCATTCCCCATGGGAAACGGCCCATTGCTTGGAGCAGACATAGGACCAGCGCGCCATGATGGC
>MGUO01000305.1:0-3112 GCA_001800015.1 Elusimicrobia bacterium RIFCSPHIGHO2_02_FULL_57_9 | reverse complement strand
GCAGGCGGATCACGACCTCATCGCCCGAGACCGTGACGGCTTTTTGGGCGGCGGCGAAATCAAGCTTGAAAGCGCCGGAGGCGTCTAGTAAAGGGCCTCCGGCACCGGCCGGGCGGAACGCTTCCTTACGGCCGGCGCCGGCGCCGGTTGAATCCCGGGTCGAGCTGATTCCCAGGATGGGCTCGAGCAGCAGCGACGAGGGCCCGCCCGTGCGGTCGGTGATCATGAAACGCAGCAGGGAATAACGCACGTCTTCGGGCGTCATCTGCGCGCCATCGTGAAATTTCACGCCTTTGCGGATGGGAAAACGGTAGACCAGGCCGTCCTGAGAGATCAGGCCGTTTTCGATGGAGGGAACCTGAGCCGCCAGCAAAGGAATCATTTTCTCCATGGAGGAGCCGTCAAAGCCGATCAAGGTGTCGTACATGTTGAGGATGACGCCCTGGCTGGCGTTATCGTAAGGAAAGGCGGGGTCCAAGCTGGTGACCTCGGCGATTTCAGCCAGGGTGAAGGTATCGGGGTTGCGTATCGCCGGCTGCTTGAGCTGGGCTTGAGTCGAAATGGAAAATGCCGCGATCAGCAGGGTTGAAAATAACGGAATACGCACGATAGGCAAAGTATAGTTTCTAAAGGCTACAGCGTCAATCGCCTGAGGATATCGGGGATGCGCTTGTAATCCCGGCGGATATTCTTCAGGGCCGCCATCGGATGCCGGAGCTTCCTACCGATGAACCCGAAGAGCTCGATGGGGACGTTTCTGGAGAACTCATCGCTCATCTCGGAGGCGATCCTCTCCAACTCCGGACCGCTAACCTCTCCCATCTGGGCCACGCAGGTGTTAAGGTTATAGTCGTCCCAGGTATGAGACGCCGAAATCAGATTCTTCCCTTCGCACATGCGCCGCAGCTCCGTGCCCGGGAAAGGGGTCGATATCAGCAGGGTCGTGATCACCAGCCGGTCGTCCTTGCGGCTGTCCCTGATGAACCGCAGGGTCATGTCGATGTCCTCCCTCGTCTCCGTGGGATTGCCGATCATGAAAGCAGCCGCGCGTCGTGATGATCGAGGCGCAGCGGCTGTCCTTCGGCGCGTAGAAATACCTGCCCTGAGGCAGGCGGTCGCGGGAAGTTATGTAAAGATCCGCGTTAATCATGTGCCACGCCGGCGCAGGAAGCTCGTCTATGTTCTCGATGTAAGGCCGGCTCACCACGCCGGGCCTCGCGAGACCTCCGGCGATGTCGTGCAGGGCGCGCTCCCCCTCGCCCTGCACCACGATATCGCAGTGCCCGAGGGCCTCCTGCGGCAGCGCGGACGGATGAGGCCCCCCCATCACGGTCAAAATCCCCTTGCTCCGGCAAAAATCGGCGTGCTCGTAGGCATGCCGGACCAGGCGCGTCACCGAGCCGATGCCGACGACGTCGGGAGAGAAGGCCGTGATCTGCCGGGCCACATCGTCGCCGGCAGGCTCGTCGATGATATTGACCTCGACGCCGTTTTTCTCGAGGAAAGCGGCGATGATCATCAGGCCCAGCGGCGGGCTGTCGGTGACGGAAGAAAGCCACGAGTTCTCGACGTCGACGACCCCGGGATTGACCAGCGCCACTCTAGGCATGCACGAGGCCTGACGCAACAATAATTCCTAAGCCCGAGTACAGAGATAGTTCACCAGATCGAGCCGGCGGAAGGAAAAGCCGTGGGGGCGCAAGATACCCAAAACGTCCTCGGGCTTTTTGCCTATTTTGGCGAGTATATTGGAATAGCATTCCATAAAAATTGTCTTTAACTTTTCACCCTCGAGGAGCTTTTTCATCCCCTGCAAAGCGGCCGATTCCCCCCCCTCGATGTCCATTTTGATAACATCGGGCTCCAGCCCGGGATCCAGGAACTCATCCAAAGAGATCATGACCACGCGCCGGGTTTGGCCGTTGGCTCCTTGAGAAATGGGAGAAATGGCGGTGGAATGGGCGCCCGCACTGGTGGCGCAAATCGATAATTGGGCATATTGCAGGCAAGCGCCCACCGCGTAGGGGTAGGCGGCGACATTGGAGCAGCGATTAACCTCGATATTGCGGTTGAGCAGCGCGAAGTTGGCGGCATCCGGCTCAAAGGCGGCGACCCGGCCTCGCGGCCCCGCCAGGCGCGCGGCCAGCAGCGTGTGATAGCCTATATTGGCGCCCACATCAACCACGATCATGCCCGGCCGGATGCGTTCGCCAAACGCCCGGGTGACCTCGGGTTCCCAGGAATGCTCGAATCTCAGGCTGTCTGAAACCCCCTCATCGTGTCCCGGCAAATAAAGCTTAAGGCCGTTAATTTCAACAAACTTCGGCTGCAGCCATTTTTCCCAAACCAGGCGGTGCGCCTTGTTAAAAATTCCTAGGCCAAAGCCCTTGCCCCGAACGCGCTGGAAAACAGCTTTATAAAGGCTGGAAAGAAATGCCATCAATGATAAATTACTATTTTTTAGTGGATCACGCCGATCTTGCGCAGGGTGGTGGCCGAACCGGTGGGCGATTTGACCTTGATGCGGGCGATGTAGCCGCCCTTGGAAACAAAGGCCCCGGCGCCGTTTTTGCCTTCCCAGGTGACGAAGTTGGGCCCCGCGCGGCCGCCGTCGGAGCCCGGCGGGAAGTTGAAGCTCTTGACCACGTAGCCGAGCAGGTCGTAAATCGTGATGGTGACATCGGAATCCCCGCCCAGGATATAGGTGATCACCGTCTTGCCGGCGGGGCCGCCCTTGCGCGTGTCGAAGGGATTGGGATAATTGCTCACGCCGGTGATGATTTCAGAGGTAAAACCGGTATTGACGTTGGTCGCCAGCGGCGACCAGACGGAAACCACGCCGGCCGCGCTGACGCCGCGGACACGATAACTAAAATACTGGCCGGACGAACGCGGCGATTCTCCCGCGAAGTTGGGATCGCCCACCGTATAGGAAGGAATGCGGGAGGCAATGACATTGAGGGTGCGCCATAGGACCACCCCGGCCAGGTCTTTGGCATCGCCGCCGCGCTCCTGAACTTCATAGGCCACCAGGCCGGAGTTTTTCTGGGTGGACGGATTCCAGCGCAGGGCGTAGCTGGTCTTGCCCTGCTCCAAGGGCTGGGCGGCGCCA
>MGUO01000304.1 GCA_001800015.1 Elusimicrobia bacterium RIFCSPHIGHO2_02_FULL_57_9 | reverse complement strand
CCCCAAGCCTCGCGGCACACGGTCCTAAGCCGTGCGCGTCTGCCATTCCGCCACCCGCCCCATGATAGCGCTCCGGCGTAACGGTTCCAGAGCGTGCGCGTCTGCCCTTCCGCCACCCGCCCGGTAAAGTTTTGGACCGGGAGAGAATCGAACTCTCAACCTTACGCTTAAGAGGCGTCTGCTCTGACCATTTGAGCTACCGGTCCGTTTACCGTGTAAAATTATACCAAGTTACGTAATAAATTTGTCATTGACATTATTTGAACCGCTGGTATACTTGGGGCATGAAATACTGGCTTTTCCATAGTAATCAGGTTAACGGTCCCTACGAGCCCGAGGAATTGGCTGCTGCGCCTGGCTATACCTCCGAAAGCTTGGTTTGTCCCGAGGGACAAAAAGGAACCAAGATGGGAGACTGGCAGCGCGCCAGCGCCGTGCCGGAACTCTCATCCCTGCCCGCCGTCACAACTAAAGCGGCCATTGCAAGCCTGCCTCCGGATCCCACCATCAAGGATTTAGCCGCTATGGGCAACCTCCAGGAAAAAATCTCTCTATTGGAAAATGCCATAGCGCATTTGCAGGACAATTTGCAAAAGAAAGACAGTGAAATTTTGAATCTTCATAATGAATTCCAGGATAAAAGCCGGCAATCCCAGCAGGCCCAGCAGGAGTTCGCGCTCAAAATCAAGGAGCTAGAGGAAAAAGAGCGGCTCATTAAGGAAGAAATGGCGGCTAAAATCCAAGACCTGGAGCACCAGCAAACCCAGCAGCAAAGCCAAGCCATGCAGAATTTGACGCTGGAAATCGATGCTTTGAAAGCGGAGCTTAAAGAGCGCAAAAGCGAGCCGCCGCCCGCTGCGCCTCAACCGCCGTCCGAACCGGTGGAGATATCGTTGGAGCTTGCGCAAGAAGAGCCGGCCGCCGCGCCAACGCCGGAACAGATATCCGCTTTTCCAACGGAGCCGGCGCCCGGCCTTGCGCCTCTTGCCGAAGTCCAGATAACCCCGCCGCCGGCGCCAAATCCCATCTTGTCGATGCCGGAAGTCCCTATGCCTGCTGCCCCGGTCCCGCCGGTTGAATTTCCGGTTTTTGGCGCGGAGACGCTTCTGGCTGAAACCAGCGTCGAACCCAAACTTTCCTCGGCGCTGTTTTCCGAACCGACTCCGGCGCCGGCGCGAAGCAAGCCTCAATCCAAGGTTGGGAAATATCTCTTTTTATCGCTGGGACTGCTCACCGCGGGCGGCGTAAGCGCCTTTATGCTGGGACTATGGCCCGGGAACTATTCGTCGTCTCTTAAAATTCCCGGGGCCGATACTCCCTTAAGTCCTCCCGTGCCGGAGTTAAACCCCGCAGCCCCTTCTCCTCATGCGAATGTCGATATGCCGCAAGCCCAAAACCCGGAGGATAAGGATGAGGATTTAAAGCAATCAGCCATCGAATTGGTCAAAAATTTCGCCTCCGCGGATAAGGCCAAGAGCATCGCCCAGGTGTTGGAAAAAGATTTATCCAAGTCGGATGGAATCAATCCTTGGGTGGCGGATAAGGCGGCCGAGGATATCTTTAAGGTGAACTTCTATTCCCCGAACTCCGACGGCCAGTCGCAACCCTTTGAGTTCGAGGCAAACATGGCGAACAAGAAGGTGACCCCGGTCAACGAGGCGGCGCGGGTCGTTATGCAAGGCAAACAGCGGCTTCCTAAACCCTCGCTTTCAAAGCAGGCGAAACAATCCCGCAAGCTTGTTAAGAAAAAGGCGAAAATCCGGCCGAAGAAGGCAACGGCCACCGTTGCCCTTGAGAGGCAGGCCCCCAAGGAGAAGGACGTAGATGAGATGCTGCTGCCTGGTTTCACTCAAAAACCGGCCGAGCTCGCGCCGGCGGCCGAAGAAAGCAAAACTGAAGAAGCCCCGGCTCCCCAGCCTAAAAAAGGGGCTGACGCCGATCTTTTGGACAACTTGTTGAAGCCCTAAATGGGCATCCTTTTCTGGATAGCCAGGCCGCGCAACCTCTTGATTCTAGCCGGTCTTTTGTTGTGCCTTCGGTATTGGTTTTCCATCGAATCCTTTACGCGGCGATGGCATAATGAGTGGCGCTATCCGCCTCAGAGCGCAATGGCGGCGGGGGGCAAGGAAATCCTGGATAAACTTGAGCAAAAGCAAGCCCAAAAGATCCTGTTTCGCCACCGCCGCATCAGCGCGAAGCTGGACAAGGCGCGCGGCGATGGATTTAACATCGATGGCCTGCAAGCCAAAGCCAATGCCGCTTTGACCATGAACGTGCCGGCTTACAGGGAGCAGGCCATTAAGGTCTTAAATGAAGTTGAAATGAGAGTGCCCCGAAAGAAAACATCCTCACGCCGATGAAAACCTGGCTCTTGACCGCTTGTCTTGCCATGATTGCTCCCAGCTTCCACGCTGCGGAGACTCAGGAAACATTGGCTTCCTCTTATGGAGCTTTTCTGGAAGGCCGGCTTGATGATGCGGCGAGCGGATTTCGCTATCTGGCGGCCTTGGGCGTGGCCGCGCACAACCTCACGGCCAACCAAGCCCTGATTGCCCGCGACACGGGACGGCAGGATGCGGCCCTGCCTCTCTGGATACAGTCCTCGCTTGCGGAAGGCGCCGATGGTTTTGTCTGGAATCAGCGCGCCTGGTCTTATCTCTCGGCGGATAATCTGAAAGAAGCCAAGGAGTCCTTTTTAAAAGCCATTGACAGATCCTCCACCACGGCGTCCCAAGCCGAGGCTAATCTGGGTCTAGGCGTCACGGCCCTGGCTCATTCCCAACCCAAGGCCGCCATGGCTCCTCTGCGCAGCGCCCTGGTGCAGGGACCCTATATTATACCGGCGGCCTCGTATCAAACCGCTTTAACCGCCTTGGCCATGGGCGATAAGCAGGCGGCTTTGGCTTATCTGCGACAAAGCGTGGAAACCGATCCGCTATTTCTGGAGTCTCTTAAGGCAATGGCCCGGCTTTATGAGCGGATCGGAGAAAATCGCTCCGCCTGGCGGGTCTTTCACCGGGTTTTAAGCCTGGATCCCTTGGATCAGGAAACGGCGCGGAGAATTAAAAAGCTGACTCAATACATCGTAGGAAATCCCGAGACTTCCCGGGCCATCCGACGCTTGTCGCGTCCTGTGCTCCAGCCCGGCCTTAAAGGCCTCTTAAAACCATCGGCTTCGGCGCAAACCCTGCGCGTGGGCTTGTTTGCGGGCGAGGAGGGCAAACCGGCGACGGCCCTGCGTTTCTATTTCGTGGCCAACTCCGATTTTCGGCTGATCGCCGCCAACGGCGAAACGGTAAAGGACGACGGCAAGAGCTTGGAGCAATGGGAAATCCAATTCCGGCCGGAGAACGGCTTGGTCGAAGTCCGCGATCCGGAAGGCAACATTCAATTCACCGCCAAACAGCCCTTCCGCATCGTCCCTATAGACAGAGAAGGCACCGTGCTTGTTAAGAGCGTTGAATTTCTCGAGACTTTCGGCTTTGATCCCGGAGACCGGGAATTGCGCGGTACGCTGGAGATTTTTCCCGCCCCGCATGGCTTTAAGCTGATCAACGAATTGCGTCTGGAGGATTATCTTTACGGCGCTGTCGCGTCGGCCCTGCCCCAGGCAAGCCCTTTGCAGGCGTATAAGGCCCAGGCGGTTTTAAGCCGAACCCTCGCCTTATGGTCGCAATCGCAGGCCGCGCCCTCTATGGAGCGCCTGCATATTTGTGATTCGGCATATTGCCAGCGTTATCTCGGAGTCAGCGAGGAGATGCGCGCGGCCAGCCAGGGCGTGGCTGAAACGGAAGGTTTGGTTCTGTCGCATAACGGACGTCTGGCCAAGGTTATGCAGCACGAGAATTGCGGCGGGGTGAGCGAAGATGGCATCGCGGACTCTGCGCAACCCGCTTCACCCCTCTTCACTCCGCTGGAGCTGGAACGCTGGACTCATGAATTTCCTCCGAGAAATCGTTTCTGCGAAGCCGGAAGCCTCACACCCGCCGTGCAATCGCGCTGGGTGCGTTTGATCAAGGCCGACGACCTTAAGACGCGCGCCGAGCGCATCAAGCCCGTGGGGCCGCTGCGCCATATCCGGGCGTTGCGCCGCAGCCCGGCTGGCCGCGTCCGCAGTCTGGAAGTCGTGGGCACGCGGGGAACCTTGCTGCTTGAGGGAGACAAAGCCATATCCGATTTTCTTTCGCCGGGGTCTCTGCGCTCCATGCTGTTTACCATTTCGCCTCTCATGAAAGGGCAAACCGCGGAAAGCTTCATTTTATGGGGAGCCGGAAGCGGGCATGGGTTGGGCATGTGCCGGGCCGGAGCCATCGGCCAGGCCAGCCTGGGCCGAGACTTCCGCGTGATCTTAGCCCACTATTTTCCCTCATATAAACTGAAAAATCTGCCTTCATCCTCTTCGAAATCTAAATTAAAAACACAAGCTGCGAAAAAACCTAAAAATCCGCATAGAAAGAAGTAAGATAAACAGGATGCGGATCAAGGTCATTCACGTAGTCACCCGTCTTGATTTGGGCGGGGCGCAGCAAAACACTCTTTACACAGCGACCAATCTCGACGCCTCCCGTTTTGATTGCTTGGTGGTCGCCGGTGCGGGGGGGATTCTCGATGCCGAAGTCGACACCGGGAAAGTTCGCATCCGTTTCCTGGACTGCCTGGTTCGCGAAATCAGCCCCGGGAAGGATCTTTTGGCTTTGCTTCAGTTGATGGCTGTTTTCATCGCTGAAAAGCCTGATATCGTGCACACCCACAGTTCCAAGGCCGGCATTCTCGGCCGCCTGGCCGCATTTCTTGCCGGTGTTCCCGTCGCTATTCATACCTATCACGGCTT